>CAZOLU010000093.1:0-11349 GCA_964580485.1 uncultured Saprospiraceae bacterium
GGACAAAAGAAATCGTACAATGAATTTTGAAGAGATTTTTTCAAAGAATAAGGCATGAACGCAGTGAACTGTGCTGGCTTGTGCTAGTAACACAAAAGCTGAGCTCAACGCAGTCATAGCCTAAGCTCTGACGAGGCTTTTTAACGCAATTATTTGGAAAAAGATCAAAAAATGCAGTAGGATTACTATTGTCCGAGTACTTAATGCAAAACTGAGTTTTGTTATCTCCTCAAAAAGCAATTTGTTTTTCCTATGTATTTTTTAATAAAAAAAGTAATTTTGTGCCGATTTTCAGCAGTATGAAAATAAACGGCTATTATGAGCTATATAACCAGTAAACTCGAAAAACATGGACAATAAGCATTCTAAAATCATCTACACCCTTACAGATGAAGCACCAGTATTAGCAACTTATTCCTTCCTCCCAATTATTCAAGCCTTTACCAAGGCGGCAGGTGTCGAGGTAGAAACCAGAGATATCTCCTTGGCAGGTAGAGTGATTGCGGCATTTCCAGAATTTCTTTCAGAAGAACAGCGTATTGGAGATGCCCTAGCCGAATTAGGCGAATTGGTCAAAAAACCTGAGGCTAATGTGATTAAGCTGCCCAATATTTCAGCTTCTATTCCTCAGCTTACCGCTACTATCAAAGAATTGCAAGCCAAAGGCTATGCACTGCCAGACTATCCCGAAGAGCCTCAAAATGAAAAAGAGCAAAAAATAAAGGCTCGCTATGATAAAATCAAAGGATCGGCAGTCAATCCAGTTCTGAGAGAAGGTAATTCGGATCGCCGAGCACCAATTCCTGTTAAGCAGTATGCCAAAAAGAACCCTCACTCGATGGGGGAATGGTCTGCCAACTCCAAATCTCATGTAGCCACTATGGAAGCAGGCGATTTTCGTCATAATGAAAAATCAGTAACCCTTGCTGAGGCTACAACGGTTTCTATTATACATGAAGCTACTGATGGAACAAAAACGGTATTGAAAGACAATTTAGCCCTTTTAGCAGGAGAAGTAATCGATGCAACCTATATGAGTAAAAAAGCATTGATCGCTTTCTTAGAAGCTCAGGTAGCTGATGCTAGAGCGCAAGGGGTCTTATTCTCTCTACACATGAAAGCAACCATGATGAAGGTGTCTGATCCTATCATTTTTGGGCATGCTGTTCGTGTGTTTTTCAAAGATGTTTTTGATAAATATGCTAATCTTTTAGAAGAAATCGGAGTAGATGTGCGTAATGGTTTTGGTGATCTTGTGAATAAATTGAATGAGTTACCTGCTGAGCAAAAAGCTGAAATTGAAGCAGCTATTGAGGCGGTCTATAATAACGGCCCTGATTTAGCAATGGTCGATTCTGATAAAGGAATTACTAACCTACATGTTCCTTCTGATGTAATCATTGATGCTTCTATGCCTGCGATGATCCGTACTTCTGGGCAGATGTGGAACAAAGAGGGCAAAACCCAAGATACTAAAGCGGTGATTCCTGATAGTAGTTATGCGGGAATTTATCAGGTGGTGATTGACTTTTGTAAAGAAAATGGGGCTTTTGATCCTCGTACTATGGGAACCGTACCTAATGTGGGATTGATGGCGCAAAAAGCAGAGGAGTATGGCTCACATGATAAAACTTTCGAAATTGCCACAGATGGTGTGGTGAAAGTAGTAGATGCCAAGGGCAAGGTCTTAACCGAACATCAAGTAGAAGCTGGCGATATTTGGAGAATGTGTCAGGTGAAAGATGCTCCTATTCAAGACTGGATTGGGTTAGCGGTGCGCCGTGCTCGTGCTACTGGAGCTCCTGCTGTATTCTGGTTGGATGAAAACCGTGCACATGATGCAGAATTGATTAAAAAGGTAAATCAGTATTTGCCAAATCATGATACCGAAGGCTTGGAAATCTATATCATGTCTCCTGTGGAAGCCACTCGCTTCTCCTTAGAGCGCATCAAGGATGGTAAGGATACTATTTCTGTAACAGGAAATGTACTTCGTGATTACAATACGGATCTTTTCCCTATTCTAGAGTTGGGAACTTCTGCTAAAATGCTGTCAATTGTTCCATTGATGAATGGTGGTGGATTGTTCGAGACTGGGGCTGGAGGGTCTGCACCCAAGCACGTACAACAGTTTGTCAAGGAAAATCACTTGCGCTGGGATTCCTTGGGAGAGTTTCTTGCATTGGCCGTTTCTCTAGACCATTTGGGAGAAAGTACCAACAACCAAGCCGCCAAAATTTTAGGGGAGGCCCTAGATAAAGCTACCGAAAAATTGCTGGAAAATGGTAAAGCTCCCTCTCGTAAGGTAATGGAACTCGATAACCGGGGAAGCCATTTCTATTTGGCGATGTATTGGGCCGAGGCTATGGCTACACAAACTACCGATCCTGCCTTAGCCGAGTGCTTCAAGCCTTTGGCTGAAGCTCTTGCTAGCCAAGAGGAGCAAATTGTACATGAATTGAACGCTGCCCAAGGTGTGGCCGTGGATATGGAAGGCTACTATTTCCCTAATCGTGAAAAGGTAGCTCAAGCCATGCGCCCTAGCGAGATCTTTAATAAGGCTTTAGACTTGATCTAAAAAGATTTTTTTGATTATTGAGTACTTATCTGTGCTCTAGCTAAACAGACTTTAGGCATTGTCCCAGAGTCTGTTTTTTAGCTTATGGACCCTTGGAGCTCATGTTAAAACGTCATGGTTTATGGTCGTATAATTTGGATCATATTATAAAAAACCTTATCTTTAAAAACATAAAAGATTAACTAGTTAAATAACCAATCCCCATGCGTTTTTATCTATTGTCGTTGCTGTTGTTATCACTATCAGCAGCCCTCCAAGCCCAAGAAGATTCTCTTAAAGCAGAACAGCTTTTAGTAGAGGCTCAAGATCTTCTTTTTGAAGCAAAGTATACAGAGGCTCGTCGCAAATGTATGGAAGCGAGTGAAGTTTTTAAAAAATTAGGCCTAAGATCTAAAGCCTTAAAGGCAACACATCAAGCCATTTGCGCTCGCCCAATTAGGCAAGCCAAAGAAAGTATTAAAGAGCTAGAACAATTCCGAGAAGCTGCGGAGCCAGATTCAGAATTATGGATTCGTACAGGATTAGCAATTGCAAAGACTTATGAAACATTGGGGGATAATAATCAGGCATTGCTCATTGCCAAAGAACACCTTGAAAAGGCCGAAAACAGGGGGTTTTTATCTCAACTAGAGTTGCAAGACTACTATCTATTTTTAGCAAATTTATATTTCTCTAGAAAAGAGTATCATCAAGCAGAACTTTATTTACTCCAATCAGAGCGTTTTTTGAAGGAGCAAAAGCACCATGTTCCCAAAGCTCTTATAGCCTTAGGCAGCCTAAAGGCAATGCTGCTGCTTAGAGCCAAAGGAGATGCCAAAGCATCTGTTGCATTACTTCAAGAAATATTGGAATTGGCTCAACAGCATTATGGAAAGAATAGCCTAGAGGTAGCGAGGGTTTATCAAGATATGGCTTCATATCATTATATGCTGATGGCTATGAGCTTTGTGAAAGGGACCAAAAAAGGGGAAGCAGTTCTGGAAGCTATTCGCTATACAGAACAAGCTATTGAAATTTACAAACAAGAACTGGGATCCAAAAATCTTCGTTTAGCCAATGCCTATCTCAATCTTGGAGCTTTTTACAAAGATTATCGCCCAAAAGGTTATTGGAAAGATCCTTCAGTGAAAGCTCCTATTTACTGGGAAAAGTCGATAGCCGCAAGTCTTAAAGGCGCAGAAATTTATGAATCTCTTTTTTATGGAATGCATCCTAGCCTTTCGGTAGCCTATCGAAATGTAGCCTCCATCTACTTTATGAATCTAAATCCTCGGCAGTTGGATAAAGGCTTGGAGTATCTGAACAAAGCTCTAAAAGCAGTGCTACCTAATGTTCAATTTGACGATAGTGGACAAACTCCACTGTTGAATAAGGTGGAAGATTATGTAGCCTTAGACAATGAAGTTGCTTTAAGGGCATTATGGTTGAGAGCAAATTATTTTATTACTGCTTTTAGAAAAACGAAAGATCTTAATCTACTATACAAAGGAAATGAACAATTGGATGCGTCTATTCAGTTTTTAATGCATATCGAAAAAGGAATCATCAATCAAGACGATTTTCAATGGCTTTTGGCAAGCTATCACAGGGTCTATTCCTATTATATGCAGATTCACAAGATCTTGTATAAAAAAACTAAGGAAGAAATTCATTTGGAGAAAATTTTTGAATACAGTGAAAAGGCAAAATCAGCTAATTTGCTCAGAACTTTATCGGCAACAGAAGGCGTATTAGGGGGACTGCCCATCGATTTACAAGAAAAAGAACAGGCTCTGAAAGCAAAGGTCTCAGAGCTTCAGGCCTTACTGAATGATGCCAACGAAAAGCAAGAGGCAGAAGATGTACTCATAGAGCTTCAAAATCAACTTTTAGGAGCGCTGCGTATTTATGATGACTTTATCCAAAGTTTGGAAGCTGATTATCCAAATTATCATCAAGTTAAGTATAAACGGCAGAGTGCTCGTCTGAAAGATGTTCAGGAAAAGCTGCTGAATGATAGTACTGCTATTTTAGAGTTTCATCAAATGAGCAACTGGCAGAATTACTTTGTAGAACTTCTGGTCACTAAGGATTCCCTTCATTATTTAGAGGGGAAAAAAGCCAAGCAAACCAATAAACAAGTTTTAACTTTTATAGAGGAAGTACTGGATTTTCAACAACTTCAAGACAATCCCGAAGCAACTTATCTAAAATATTGGAAACGCTCTAATGTCATTTATACCAAATTATTGAAGCTAGATAAATTTCTAGATCAAAGGCCCCAAATTAAGCGTTTGATTATCATTCCAGATCAACAACTCAACTATCTTCCTTTTGAAATTTTGGTGAAGCAAAAGCCCCAAGGAGCTGATACGATTAGTAAGAACTATCAAGAGCTAGATTATCTACTCAAATCTCATGCAATTAGTTATGCCTATTCGGCTACGGTTTTATTGGAACAGCAAAAAAGAGCAAAGGCTAAAAAGAAGGGTGGAATATTGGGTTTTGCAGCAAGCTATCAGGGAACTGCTGACACTGCAGCCTTCAGAGCCCCAGACCTCAACAAACTAAGGGCGGCTCTAAATGACTTGCCAGGCGCAATGGCTGAGGTCGCATCTTTAAAAGAGCAATATGCTGGCCAATATTTTTTAGGGGAGCAGGCACATGAAGCACAGTTTAAAAAGATGGAGCTGTCCAAATTTAGTGTTTTACACCTTGCTATGCATGGTATGTTGAATTCCAAGAACCCGATGCGCTCCAGTTTGGTCTTCACAGAGAACAAATCAGAAATGGAGGATAATTTTCTCTATGCTTATGAGATTGCTCAGATGGATTTGCCTTTTGATTTGGTGGTGCTTTCTGCTTGTCAGACTGCTGCGGGAGCTATCAACTCAGGAGAAGGGGTGGTGAGTATTGCTAGAGCTTTTGCCTATGCGGGTACTCCTTCCATTTTGATGACACTTTGGGAAGTGAACGACTACTCTACCAACCGAATTATGCATGATTTTTATCAGAACCTTGAGGCTGGAATGCCCAGATATGAGGCTCTGCGCCAAGCTAAGCTGAATTATTTAGAAAATGCAGAGGATATAGCGCAACATCCATTTTTTTGGGCTCCCTTTATTCTTAGTGGAGATGCAGACCCCTTGTCAATTCAACCCAAGCCCAATTATACTAGCTATTATATTATTGCTGGAGCCCTCCTGCTGATGATGATTCTTCTGTTCTTCTTTCGCAGAAGAAGACAAGGATCTTAATCTTTTTCGCTTAGGTGTTGGATAGCCCTCTCTAAAACCTCATCTCTACTGGCTTGTAGGCCTTGGATGCTAGGTTTTACTTCAATATCCACCTTGACTCCTACACGCTGAGTTGCAGTGCCATCGGGATAAAAAACACCAATACCAGAGATCACCGTATTTAAGCCAGAGAGCAGTTCAATGCGGTCTACATTGCCATCAGCACCAGAAGTCTGACTACCAATAGTGGTCACCATATCAGCAGTTTGTAGGCAGATCGTTGTAAACTCTGCATGACTTTGGGTCTGGGCATTCACCAATAATACAATGGGATGCTTATATTTAAGCTTTTTAGTGCCCACTGCTATAAATTCTGACCAAACATATTGACCTGGATTTTGGAGATCTGGACGGATAAATTTCACAAAAGGTTTTTTACTAGAAGAAAAATATGGAATGAGGTCATACAACACACCATTAGGGTAGTTGCGAATATCAATTACCAATCCCTGCGTTGATGCAAGGGCTTTCATGACAGGCTTAACGTCCTTTTTTTCTAGTTTTCCTAAGTTGATATAACCAATATTCTGCTCCAGAATTTTGTGTGTAGGGGCAGATTCATCTCCTCGATAATTAAATTCCTTAAAGGGGTATCGAGCAACTGTTTTCTGTATGCTTTTTCCTGCTCTCAGGATTTCAATTGCTACACTACCTGTATTTCCATTTAAAACATAACGTGTAGCTTGTATTTTTTTTCGATCAAGGTTAGAACCTGAAATATAAGGAAGCTTTTCTTCAAATATTTTTTGTACTGCAACTCCTTCTACTTTTGTAATGATATCTCCAAGTTGTAAATCATTTGCTTTGGCTAGTTCTTGGTGGTAAAAGCCTGTAATCAACAATTGCCCTTCAATATAATTTGCTTTTACTGGAACTGTTTGGGTGCCTATAAACTGATGAATTGGATCACTAAAAAACACAGAGTGACTATCATCTGTTGCCACAATCAATTCTAATAATGCTAAGTGAAATTCGGTTTCTGAACGAGCATTCAAAAATTTAGGAATCATTTGCTCCAAAATCTGATCCCAATCAACATCTGTTTGATATTTATAGGGAAAAAAGTATTCTACAAAATTCCAATAGCGGAACAACGCAAGAAGGCGGATATGTTGATCTTGCCAATCAAAACCTTCATAGCTTTTTTCATTTTGCAAGCTAAGATTGCCAGCTCCTAGTGATTTGACATAATGTTGTTTATCGCTGAGGCGGTTTAAAGGGAGTTGTTTTAATCGCTTACTGAGTTTTTTGCCAAATAATTTATGATCTTCCAACCAACTTAGATCATAATTCTTGAGGAAACGTTCGTCTGCAGGAGGGAGTTCACAAGTCAGACATTTCTGAATAGGGCCAAGACGATCCAAGCAGTTGTTAAATACTTTCGACAGTGCTTTAGAACTATGCACAGTTTTTATTTCCGATAAGAGTCGAAAAAGTTCTGCATCCCAGTCCTGTTGTCCTTCCGTGATGGCGGGGTGATAATATTTCAGAAAGCCCCAAACCTTAGCTGTGGCAACTAGTTTTTGAGGTTCTGTTAATTGATTTTGGGCGGAGAGTAATTGGCTGATATAAATTAGAAATAAAAAAAGTAATCGTTTCATTTTATTAGTTCTTGGGTGGAAAATCAGAAATGAAACGAGATACAATGAGATCTTAGTGTAAAATAGCGTTATTTCTTTAATCTAAAACCAATAGCTAGTTGAATCGGAACATCCAAAGTCCAGTTAATTGCCCCATAATTTCGATAGGCAGGGCAGTGATTGAATTGGAGTCCTAGTCCCAAACTGGCATAAAAAGCTTTTTTCGATTGCCATCTAATATTAGGAATGCTGCTAATTCCCCAAACAAAGAGGGGTTGAGGGCGAAATAGCGCAAGCCCTAGTTCTGCATTGCTGGCTAGCTCGGCCTGCCAAGGTCCTTGTTGCCAAAGGGGGCGGCTGTAGCCTCCGCTTATCGCCACTTGTGCTCCCCAATGAATCCAGCGATAGTTGATGCCTGCCTGAACAGCCCCAGTTCCCAAGTCATGTTGATAATTCAAGCCCAAGTTGCCTCCATCATAAAAGTAGCCAGCTCCTACATTATTCGCAAAGCCTAAAAAGCCAGGAGAACTCAAACTTATGCGTTGTGCATTTATGACAGTTGAGCTGAGCAGAAAGATTGCTAAAATTCCTATGTGTATATATTTAGTTGAACTGTTCATCATTCTTTTAGTTGTATGACTTTGCGGTTTCGGCACATGATATTTTACCATCAAGTTGACCTAATTCCATTGGTTGGCATTCAAAAAAGCCAAAATAAAATCTATGACGATGGCTTGCTGTTCTGCTCTAGTGATGGTAGCAAGCCCATCTCCATCTTGTTCGCCATAATTCCCAAAATAGGCATGATTCCCTCCTCTGATAAGATGATAAATCGTTTGATTAGCGGTAGAAGTTAGGGGCATCTGAGCAAGGCTATCGACTTCTAGTGCTGGGGGGAAATAGATTTTTGCATCATTGACCTCCTGCATATCAATAACTAGGTCATTTTCTCCATAGAGCGAAAGGGCGCTGCCCGACCAGTCGGATAAATCCACATTAAAAGGGTAGGAGGCCATTAAAATAACCGCAGCATAGTCCTCTGGATGTTGCCCCGCATCTAAACAAGCCTTAATCCCCCCCAAAGAGTGCCCACTAACTACCCAGCGTTCAATTCCTTCAAAATCATTTAAGAGGGGTTGAGTTTTACTACTATTGAGAATCGCTGCATTCCCCGTCACTTTAAGGATTAAAACCAAATACCCCTCTGCTGCCAATTGCTGCAACAAAGGGATATAGGCATGATAATCCACCAGCCCACCTGGATAAAAGAAAATTCCAGTTGATTTTTGAGGAAGACCTTTAGGACTCAACTTGAGGTATTGGCTGGTTTCTTCGACTACAACCGCATCTAAAAGTTCTACCTCCTCTGGCAAATAAGTACAGGCACTTATACTAAAAAATAAAGCAACTATCCAGAATATTCTAAAGTGCATAGCTTATAGGTTTGCTGTAAATCAGTCTAAAAAAGTATTCTCACTTTTTACATCATTGGCAAATTGTTCCTCTCCATTCATCATCACATCTTGTCCTCTATTCTTAGAGAAACGATTCCCCTTAACGGTCAAATTACTACAATTCCAAGCTGCTAGACCGTACTCACAATTGTAAAACTGATTGCCTGTAATTGTAGCAGCATCTACTTTGCTGAGAGCTAAGCCAAAATAACCCGAGCCATCAAATTTACATTGTTTGATGTTCAGATTTTTGGCATTATAAAACTCTACACAATTTTGAGAACAAATATCCCCAATCTCATGTACTACGGTAAAGTTGAGTAGGGTAATATCCTCCGAATCGTTGAAAGTTAATACAGGCATGTCGATCTTTGCCACTAATTCCGATTGGTCTCCAATGATTTTTACATTCTTTAAGTTTTTCAGATCAATGGGCTCAAATAGAATAGCACGACCCTTGGCCAAGTAAAGCTTTTCATTACTTTTCAATTTAGCAAAAGCATCTTTGGCAGACATAGGAGCACTAAATTTACCCTGATTGTTTTGTATAATTGCTTCTCCGGCTTGTGCTTTACTTAGTAAAGATTTAACAGAGTTGTTACAGGCCGTGAACAATAGACTACTAAGGGCAAAAAGCAGCAAAAAATGAAATTTCATAGATTTAGATTTTAATAAGTTGTTGATATATTTGAGCTGAATGGATAATAGATTAAAAATAATGCGATTCTATACATTTTTCAAAAAAAATGTGAGCAAGCTTCAATAGTTGATGACAATCATTTTCACAAGTTTCCAAAGCTCTTCCAAGTCCCAAGTACCTTAAAGTCGGTTAAACTAGACGAATCCATTAAATTAGTAAAGCAACTAACTATTTTTACTTTTATTTGTTTCAATAATAATTGAAAGTAGTGGGAAAGCTACTTAAAGTTGAAAAATATCTAACATTCTTCAAATCAAATCAATGGCTTACAGAAGCATGAAAGCTGCCGTACTCGATCTCGAGAAACACGGCCACTTAGTTCGAATAAAAGAAGAAATTGATCCCAATTTAGAAATGGCAGAGATCCACCGTCGAGCCTTTGAGGCCAAAGGCCCTGCCCTGCTATTTGAAAACGTAAAAGGTAGTCCCTTCTCTGCCGTTTCGAATATTTACGGCACTTTTGAGCGAACCCGCTTTCTCTTTAGACATACCATGGCAAAGGTGCAAAAGGTGATCGAATTGAAAATTGATCCCATGCAAGCTTTGAAAAAGCCAGGACGTTATTGGCGAACACCCTTTACAGCCTTAGCGGGCTTGCCCAAAAAAGCCTGGCGCAAACCAATTAAATACGGAACAACTACCATTGATAAGCTGCCCATGATCAAGTCTTGGCCGATGGATGGTGGTGCTTTTGTAACCCTACCCCAAGTCATTAGCTATGCACCAGGCGATAAGAACATCATGAAAACCAATATTGGGATGTATCGCATTCAGCTCAGTGGGAATGAATATGAGATGAATAAAGAGATTGGCCTGCATTATCAGATTCATCGGGGTATCGGAAATCACCATACTTTGTATAATAAAAGTGATGCGCCCTTCAAGGTGACGATTGCCGTAGGAGGGCCGCCATCTCATGCCTTTTCTGCCATTATGCCATTGCCCGAAGGACTCTCAGAAATGACCTTTGCTGGCCTACTCAATGGAAAAAGATTCCGCTACTTCTGGGAAGATGATTATATCCTCTCTGCCGATGCCGATTTTTGTATTGCAGGTCGAGTCATCAAAGATAAAAAAATGCCCGAAGGGCCTTTTGGCGATCACTTAGGCTACTATAGTTTGGAACACCCCTTTCCTGTGATGGAGGTCGAGAAGGTCTATTACCGGAAAGATGCCATCTGGCATTTTACGGTCGTTGGGCGCCCCCCTGCCGAGGATTCTAGTTTTGGCTATTTGATTCATGAGCTGGTCAAAGAACTCACCCCTCAGGAATTTCCGGGCTTGAAAGATATTCATGCTGTGGATGCCGCAGGGGTACACCCCTTGCTATTGGCTATCGGTAGCGAGCGTTATATGCCCTTCCGCGAACGTCGACCAGAGGAGATCTTGACCATTGCTAACCGTATTTTGGGGAGTGGACAAACCTCTTTAGCCAAGTTCTTGATTATTGCAGCCGATGACGATCCTAATTTGGATACACATGATATGCCGCATTTCTTCAAGCATGTTTTGGAGCGTATGGATCTAACTCGGGATCTACATTTTCAGACGAAAACGACGATTGATACCTTAGACTATTCTGGAACAGGCTGGAACCAAGGGTCTAAGATTGTGATGGCTGCAGCTGGTGAGCCCATTCGTGAGTTGAAGGCGGAATTGCCTGAAAACTTTTCTTTGCCAGATGGCTTTAGCGATCCGCTTTTTGTACAAGCAGGAATTTTGGCCATTTCGGGGATGAAGTATACCGACGAAAAACAAGCCG
>CAZOLU010000094.1:0-521 GCA_964580485.1 uncultured Saprospiraceae bacterium
AATCTACCCTTCTCCGTGGGATAGCAGGCTATCAGCACCCAAGTATTCAATTTGGGGGAAAGATCCTTTTGGAACAACAGCAGGTTCATAGCTATGCCTGGCAGGAATTGGCGCATTGGCGAGCCTTGATGCCCCAAAAGCTCAAGCTCAATTTTCCTTTGCGGGTAGAAGAGGCGATTGCTCTGGGTTGGTCAGCCTTTAGGCTGAAGAAATCCGATGCAGAGGAGATTTTGGCTCTGCTCAAGAGCGAATTGCATTTAGAGCCCCTTTGGGGGCGAAACCTCTTAGAGCTTTCGGGAGGAGAGCAACAGCGAGTACAGTTGGCGAGAGTGCTGGCGCAGCTTTTAGCGGCTCGTAAGATCAATCCTGCTTGTCGGCAACAATTGCTGCTTTTGGATGAACCCACGGCGAGTTTGGATTTGCATTTTCAGCATCTCTTTTTGCGTAAGATCCGAGCCTTGGCAGAGAATTGGCAGTTGGGCGTGTTGGTCATCTTGCATGATCTCAATTTGGCAGCTCGC
>CAZOLU010000094.1:531-11288 GCA_964580485.1 uncultured Saprospiraceae bacterium
GCCGATCAGCTGCTCTTGATTGGACAGCAAAAGCAATTGGCTTTTGGTTCTGCGGAGGAGGTGTTGTCTTCGCAGAATATCGAAGCGGCCTTTCAGTTGCAGTCGGTGGTGCAAAAGCATCCGATGGTGGATTGCCCGCAGGTGATTATGTATTAGTCATGTTTTCATGTTTCATGTTTTCATGTTTCAGGGGTCATGTTTCAAGGGGAAGTAAGTTGGCGCGGCGCTGTGAAACCCCTTGGACTGCTGGATGACTAAAAGGAATACAGCAGGCTGAGTGAATAACGAAGGGTGGAACATAGCCGATCTCGGCGCTCAAAAGCCTGCAGGCTGAGCAGACGAGATGCCCCAAATAAAAATCAACGTCTAGTCTCAGCGTCTAGCGTCTCTTAGTCTCAACGTCTAAAAAATCTAAAAATCTATCTAGTCTCAAAGTCTTTCGTCTCAGAGTCTAGCGTCTAATAATCTAAAATCTAGCAAAAAATGAAAACCTTAAAAGAACGTTATGAGGCGCTCAAAGCAGAGTTGCCAAAATTGCGGATTCGCAATGCCGCAGAACAGTTGAATGTCAGTGAAATGGAGCTGCTTGCTTTACAATTGGGTAGTACGGCTACACTTCTAAAGTCGGAACCACACGAAATCCTATTGGCACTAGAACCTTTGGGAGAATTGATGGCCTTGACTCGTAATGACTATGCGGTGCATGAGCGTAAAGGGGTCTATTCTAATGTGTCCTTTATGGGAGATACCCGAATGATGGGACTGGCGGTGAATCCTGATATTGATTTGCGTTTGTTTATGGGACGTTGGAAATATGTATTTGCCGTGACGATGGAGTCTCGGGGCAAGAAGCTTTATAGCATTCAGTTTTTTGATGTGGCAGGAGATGCGATACATAAGGTGTATAGTACTAAAAATACGGATTTGGAGGCCTATCATCAGTTGGTGAAAAACTTCAAGGCCGAAAATCAAAGTCCGGAGTTTGAACTGGATAAAACGCCAGTGGAAAAACCCGAATATGCGAAGGATGAGGAGGTGGATCTTGCCGCTTATCAGACCGATTGGGAAGCCTTGGAAGATACGCATGATTTCTTTGGGATGTTGAAAAAACATAAGTTGGCGCGCCAACAGGCGCTTCGACTCGCCCCAGCAGGCTATTGCGAACAAGTAGACAACGAAAGTGTCATTCGCATGCTGCAAATGGCTTCGGAACGAGCGGTGCCGATCATGTGCTTTTTGAATAATAAGAGTTGTATTCAAATCCATTCAGGACCGGTGAAAAAGTTGTTTGAAATGGAGGCTTGGTATAATGTGATGGACCCTAAATTTAATTTGCATCTGAATATGAATGGGGTGGATGAAAGTTGGATTGTGCGTAAAAATACGAAAAACGGGATTGTCACAAGTTTGGAGCTTTTTGATAAAGATGGGGAGTTGATTAGCTATTTCTTTGGTGCGCGTAAGCCAGGTATTCCAGAACTAGAGGGTTGGAGAGCGATTGTAGCGGATTTGAGTAAGGAAAAGGTAGAGGTTTAGGTCATGTTTCAGGGGGCAGGGGTATTTTCCCTAAGATTTGGTTTTATAAACTAAGTGAAGATGCAGACAACGCAAAATAATTTAAGCTTTAGGTTTTCTTTCCTTCTGATGTGCATCGGCTGCTGTTTGGGCTGGGGACTTCAAGCACAGGTTGACAGCAGTGCGATGTTCATGGAAATGGAGGAAGCAGTGGTGGTGAGTGGGAGTTTTTTACCCATTGGGCAGGCAGAGAGTTTGTATAAGGTGGAGGTCATTACAGCAGAGCAGATTGAACGGCAAGGGGCGATGCGCTTGGATGAGCTGTTGCAACAACAATTGAATATGCGTCAGGCGCAGGATGGGGTCTTGGGTACGCAAATCAGTATGCAGGGACTTTCGGGACAGTATATACAGGTTTTGGTGGATGGGGTGCCGATGATTGGGCGGAATGATGGTCAGCTGGACCTTGCTCGGGTAAATATGCAGGATGTACAACGCATCGAGATTATTGAGGGACCAATGTCTACGGTTTATGGGAATAATGCTTTGGGCGGGACGATCAATATCATCACCAAAAAGTATATCCGAGGGAATGTCGAGGGAGAGTTTGCTAGCATGGCGGAATCTGTGGGGCGTTATAATGCGCAGGCAAGCCTTGGCGCGCGCTGGAAAAAGATCTCCGCTCGTTTTGGCTATGAGTTTTTTGATTTCAATGGTTTTTCGACGGATACGCTACGATCGCAAACTTGGAATCCTAAGCGGCAGCAGCATTATAATGCTGCTTTGAGTTGGAATATCAATCTGGATAGTCGCTTGCATTATAGTTTTCGGGCTTTGGATGAGCAGATTATGAATTTGGGGAATACCCGATTAGCTATTGTTCCCGAATTAGCCTATGCCAATGATACTGAATTTCTGACTCGAACGCAGGATCACATGCTTTCTTATCAGGGGCGTATGAAGGATGTCTACTACTGGAATAGCTTTGTGGCGTTCAATCAATTTAGGCGAGAGAAAAATGAGTACCTCAGCCCACTTTTGGAGAATCCTGAGGAGCGGGTACAGGATAGTCTAAATTCGGATACTAGTGATTTTTATGCGCTTAATGCCCGAATTTTACTAGCCTCCGCTTTCCAGAAAAAATGGGATTTTCAGTTAGGAGCGGATCTGCGCTACGAATGGGGCAGTGGAGCACGTTTGGGGGATTCCGCCAGCATTGGAGATTATGCCCTTTTGGCGAACTTGCGCTGGATACCAAAAAATGGGATGAAACTGCAATTTGGGCTGCGCTATGCTTATAATACGCTCTTTCAGTTTCCCTTGGTGGGGAATGCTAATTTCTTTTGGAATTTTAAGGACAATTGGACCCTTAGGGCTTCTTATGCACGAGGATTTCGGGCCCCTTCCCTCAAAGAGTTGTATATGGATTTTGTAGATAGCAATCACTTTATCAAAGGGAATCCAGATTTGCAGGCGGAAAATTCACATCACATTCGAGTAGCCTTAGACTATCGTAAAGAAGTGGGCAATCAGGTTTTTGAGGCAGATTTCTCGGGCTTTTACAATCATATCTTCAATCAAATTACCTTGATGGACTTTGCAGAGGATAGTTTGGGGAATGTTCAAATGCTGGAGGGGACTAATCGTTTTACTTATTTTAATTTGGAGGAGTTTAGTACCCTTGGTGGACAGACTCGACTCAACTATAAGATGGGGAATTTTTCGCTGCAGTTAGCTGCGGTGATGACAGGACGTTTTAATGCCTTACATAGCGAATATGAGGGGGTAGATCCTTTCTCCTACACCTTGGAATTTACACAGCAAGTACGTTATGACTGGCCTAAATATGGCTGGAGCTTCTCTTTATTCCGCAAGGACTATGACAAGTTGGTACGGTTTAGAAGCGTCTACAATCCGATGACCGATAATAATGAGTTGGAAGAATACTTTATAGATGGTTATAGCATTATGGATTTTACAGCTCAAAAGTCTTTTCTAAATCGTCAACTGCGCTTGAATTTTGGAATCAAAAATATTCTGAATGTTTTGGATGTAAATCAGGCTGGAGGAGGTGGAGGCGCACATAGTTCGGCAGGGTCTACGGTACCTACGGCTATGGGACGTATTTTCTTTCTCCAACTGAGGTACCAATTTAATGCAAATTTTGATAAGCATTAGTTTGTAGAATACCGACACACTCAACCTAGCACCCTTATTATTCCACCTATAACATAACTTTATTTTGTGTAAAAATAAGATCTACCACCAATCCGGACAAGGCTATGTCGCGATTTGCCAAGAATGTTTTCATGTAGAAATAGCTTATGGTACCTTGATTTCAAGAATCAGCAAAGAGGAATTTTATGCTTTTGTAAGCTATGTGAATAAAATGCTGTATTGGTACGAAGACAATCGCCAAAACAGACGTAAAGAAGTACATCTAAGCATGTTGAAAGGACGCTTTTATATGGTACTCACCCCTTTTGAACTACATCAGTTGGCTTATATGGTAAATGATGCTCAAGCAGCTATGGAAATAGAAAGTTTAATGGAAAACTTGTAAAACACAGCTCCTATTTACCCAGCTTTGGGACTTGGTTTTCGGAACACATGCCTAGCAGCAACACTATTTCCCATGAGAATCAAGTAGAATAGCTCTCCCCTACCCCAACAACAAATGAAATATGGTCATTAGGTTAAATTCAGAATATAAACCCTCTAAAAAAAACGAATTAGATCTAATGCTTGGCATTCAATTTCAGACAAAAAATAAGCTTCTAAAACCAAGACCCTTTTTAGTTGAATTAACCAATGTTAATTTGGAATTAACATTGAAAATAAAAACTTAAAAAAATAAAATACAATAAAATTAAATATTTTAAAAATTAAATTTTAAAAATAGCATTTAAAACATCAAAAATATGTATTAAGCCAAAAAGCACCATTAAATCAACGGGTCAAATGCAGCTACAATCCTTTTACAATCGGTGTTTTCAGGTGATTTTAGTCGAAAAAAAAGGGCTACATATCGATCCTAGTTGTAGGATCCAAAAAGCTGCCCTACATTTGTATTGTCAAAGGGAAAAAGGAACCCCTTTCATCAAAATTTGAATTTAAAATACATTTACAAATAACACACAAAATCACTTCAACATCATGAAAACGATTCAATTTTTCTTCGGTTTGTTTTTGACATGCATCAGCTTCACTGTTCAGGCTCAAGGTGCTCAAATGGCAAATGACTACCAAATTTTGGCTTTTGTAGGCGATAAGATTGGAGAAAAAACGCATAGTGGCGCTGAGATTGTAAGTGCTTTCCAAGAAGGTATTGCTATTACCAAAATGTACAACAAGTTTGGCTTGGTAAATCAGCAAGGTTATGAAATTACAACCGCTCGATTTGATGCGATTAACCCTTTTGTGAATGGCTATGCCGCAGCACAGCTACACGGCAAATGGAGCTTCATCAATAAGCAAGGTAAAAAAATTGCTCCTTTCCGCTATCAGTGGGTTGGACAATTTGAAAATGGTTTTGCTCCTGTACAAGTAGATGGCAAATGGACTTTTATCAACGAGCAAGGTGCAGAGTTGATTGATGCACAATTTGATGCAGTACGCAACTTTGAATCAGGTGTAGCTTTGGTACGCAAAGGAGATACTTGGTTGCAATTGAATGCCAATGGGGAGTTGAGTGCTTTGAAAGCAACTGCAAAAGCTGAAGCCACTAAACAGATCTAAGCAAGTAGTCTAGAATCATAACTCTAATGATGGGCAGCTCCTGAGGAGCTGCTTTTTTAGTTGCTCCAACCAGATTTGAGCAAGGCCTCGTAAAAAAAATCAGGAGGGTTCAAAATCTTCAAATTTGTTTGTATCTTGCTTGGCCTATGCAATTAACATACCCAAGACAACAAACTTATGGCCAATACAATACCTGAACTACTAAAACGACTTTGGCAGGAAGTCAAGCGCCTTTTTAGCCTACACTTGGATACCGATGAGGCAGGAACGATTGAAAACGTAAAAAAAAGTATTGAATTTAGAGGTGGGAATCTCTGGGGCTTGATCTTTGCCTGTTTGGTGGCGGCAATTGGGTTGAATACCAACTCTACCGCAGTAGTTATTGGTGCGATGTTGATTTCCCCCCTTATGGGACCGATCGTAGGGGTGGGTTATTCGGTAGGAACCAATGATTTTGAGACGCTCAAGTACTCTTTTCGCAATTTGGCCTTGATGATCGTCGTGAGTATTGGAGCCTCGGCTATTTACTTCTTGCTGTCACCGTTAAAAGATCCTACCGCAGAACTTATTGCTCGTATTCGTCCATCTCTTTATGATGTATTGATTGCCATCTTTGGTGGTGTGGTTGGTATTGTGGCCTCTTCTCGTAAGGATCGGGGGAATGCGATTCCTGGAGTGGCTATTGCCACGGCCTTGATGCCTCCGCTTTGTACAGCAGGTTTTGGATTGGCAACTGGTAGGCTGGACTATTTTATTGGGGCATTCTATTTGTTCTTCATCAACTCTCTTTTCATTGCCCTCACTACCATGATTGTGGTTCGCTCTCTTCAATTTCCTCAAAAGGAGTTTTTGGATAAAAAACGGGAGAAAAAGGTAAGGATTCTCATTTGGTCCTTGGTTATTTTGACTATTATCCCAAGTTTAGTTACAGCCTGGTTTGTAGTCAATGAAGCCGTTTTTGAACGCAGGGCCACACAATTCGTTACCGAAACCTTTCAATACGACAATCGGGATGTGCTACGTTTTGAGACAACTTATGGTCGAGATTCATCGGTGATTGAAATTATTATTTTGGGGGAAGAACTGAAAAGCAATGAAATTAACAATCTGCGTAAAAAAATGCGAGAGGTTTATGGGTTGAAAAACACCTTTTTAGACATTCATCAAAATAGAGAAAAAGCCCCTATTGCTAACAACAATAATAGTTCTGTGGATGTCAGCAAGTTTAATGAGATTTACCAAGATAAACTTGAAGCATTAGAGTATAAAAATTATGTGATTGATTCCCTTAGGCAGAAAATTATAGATATAGAAAACCTAGAACCGGAGATGTATCGAAAAAAGCTGGATGAGGTTACTCAAAAAATTGCGGCGCTCTATCCTGAGATTGAAGAAATGGGCTTTAGTGAGGTGGTCAAAACAACCATCAGAAATGATACCATCTTCACCGATACCATTCCTACGGCCATAGTTTATTGGAAGAATGGGGCTTTTACGGATAAATACAAAAATCGTTTGTTGAAATACTTAAAAATGGAAATCAAACTGGATACGGTCGAGGTGGTGAGTTATTAAGCTTCCGCTACTTGTAGCAACAGTATGATTTTGTTAATAGACATAGGAACTATTTAGTCCATTTTCTGAGCCCCTAGCCTTCTTCGATTCCTGCGGAGAAAGTCTAGGGCTGGGTTCTGGCAATTTTCAATCCGCTCGCCCCCCCCCTTTTGTAAAAAAAGTATGTGTTTAGCGTAGGGAGTCTTTCCTGGGGATGCCTTCTAAAAAGTCAAGGGTTATGCTAATTCTATACGCAAAAATAAAGCCGACCCTTCGGGAAAGGATCCGAAAATTTCAAGCTGCAGGATGCTTTGCTCTTCCTTGCTAGACGATGGGCTGAGCAGACTATTAGATACTAAACTAAAAGACCTAAAGACTAGATGATATACGTCTTGTCTTTAGGTCTTTTAGTTTAGTATCTAGCCCCAAAGGGATACCCTTCTACTACTCAGCTGATTTAAAGCATACTTAATTATGCTGCCAGCACTTTGGTAACCCTAAGAGGGAAGGACTTATATTTCTGCTCTTGGGCTCTATTTTTCAGCAGCCCCTGCATCTCCTTTTTTCAAGCCCTCTGCAATACGTATGAGTTGGATCAACTCTGCTCGATCACCGTGCGGATCTTCGCCCATAGAACCCTGTGCTAGTTTTGCAATATCGCCAAAAGTCGCATCTCCACTAAATTCTGAATCACGTAGTAGCATACCGAAACCAGCCACTGCCGCAGAAAAACGGAAATTATTAGATGTGTTGGCGAGCTCAGGCAGCGCTGTTTTGGTCAAAACTTGCTCCATCAAGATACTTTGAGTCTCCTTGGGACGCTTGTAGCGAAATTTCACCGTCATCAAATCCGTCTGATTAGAAGTTACCGTTGTATTTTGATATTTCAAATTAGGAGCATCTGGAATATTTTGCTTGGAAGCAGAACCCACGGGAATCACCTCATAAATAGCCGTTACGGTATGCCCTGCACCCAACTCCCCTGCATCTTTGGTATCATCATCAAAATCCTCTTTCTTCAATAGGCGATTTTCATAACCAATCAAGCGATAAGCCTTGACCAAATTGGGGTTGAACTCAATCTGTATTTTCACATCTTTAGCGATGGTAAACATATTGGCACGCATTTCACGGACAAATACTTTCTCCGCTTCTCGCATATTATCAATATAGAAGTAATTACCATTGCCTGCATTAGAAATCTGCTCCATACGATCATCCTTGTAATTGCCCATTCCAAATCCACAGATGGTGAGGTAGATATCCTGTTTACGCTTTTCTTCGATTAAATCTACCAATGCATCCGTAGAGGAAGTTCCTATATTGAAGTCTCCATCCGTTGCAAGGATCACGCGGTTATTCCCATCTTTAATCAAATTATCAAGTGCTACTTTATAAGCCAACTCAATGCCTTGTCCCCCAGCGGTAGATCCCCCCGACTCTAACTGATTTAGAGCATTCAGAATTTTTTTCTTTTGACTTGCAGGTGTAGATGGCAGTACCAATCCAGCAGCTCCAGCATAAGTTACAATGGCTACCTTATCTTTATCATCCAATTGATCCAACAGGCGGCTCAACGCCTTTTTCAATAATGGCAATTTGTTTTGGTCGCTCATAGATCCAGAACAATCCACCAAAAATACTAGATTAGATGGGCGAATATCATCGTAATTCAAGTCTTTTCCTTGCAGACCAATATGAATCAGTTGGTGATCTTTATTCCAAGGAGCTGCTCCTATTTCCATGTTAATAGAAAAGGGATCTTCACCAGTAGGTTGAGGATAATCATAATCAAAATAGTTGATCATCTCCTCCAAGCGCACAGCTCCATTGGGTGGTAGTTGATTCCATTGTTGCAAATAACGGCGTACATTGGAATAGGATGCATTATCTACATCAATGGAAAAGGTGGAAATGGGATTAGCTTTTGATGCCAAAAAGGGGTTTTCAATAATTTTCCCATATTCTTCGGTGTTGAATTTTGTAGTATCGCCTAGCTTATCAGGATCTATGGGTTCCTCAGGAACTTCAACAATATCTTCTGCCATACTCAGCTCAGCCTTCTCTTCAATAGCATAATCCTTGGATCGCTCCATTAGCAATTGATCCTGTCTGCCAGTGTAGCCTCTTTTTTCTGACATACTACAGCTGTTGATAAAGACCATTCCTGTCAGGAGCAGCAATGCGAGGATTTTTGTTGTTCGATTCATGTTTGTGGTGTATTATTATTTCATTGGGTAAAAGGATTTACACTAACACAGATGCCAAGGCTTTTCTTTTTGGTGTATATCGGCATTCACAATTCTTCAATCTTGATTAAAATTCAAAATCTTCTGAAAAAACTTTATCTTTGTGAAGCTCCTCTTTTTGGGAGTAGATTAATGGTGAAGAAAATGATTAAAAAAATTCTCAATAAAGTAAATAAGCGGATTTTCCGCATGAAAGTAGATTTTCATACAGTTAATAATCCTTTGAAACTCCCTACCGACTATAATGATGGCTATTGCATTATTCCTGACAACCTTCTACATAAAGATGCCGTCTTTTATTCTTTTGGGGCAGGAGAAGATGTTGAGGTTGAAGCAAAACTGGTTAAGCAATATGGCTGTGAATGTTATATTTTTGACCCAACTCCTCGTTCTGAGCACCATCTACAACTAATGCGTGATAAAATCTCAGCAGGTGAAAAGATGTTAATTGGAGGCACTGATCGACCTTATGATCTTAGTCCTGAATTGATGGATAAGATTCACTTTGATCTCCTTGGTATTTGGGAAGAAGACACTACAGTTCGTTTTTATGAGCCAAAGAATAAGGAACATGTCTCCCACTCTATTACCAACCTACAAAAAACAGAGGATTATATTGATGTAGAGGTTCGTCAATTGAAAACTATTATGGCTGAAAAAGGCCATACACAGGTAGATTTTCTGAAAATGGATATCGAAGGGGCTGAATTTAAGGTGATTGATAACCTCCTTAGTTCTGGAGTAAAATTTCATGCCTTATACTTAGAGTTTCACCTTATTGATAAAGGAGATTATCTTAAAAGTGTAAAACATATTCAATCTTACATCAGTAAGCTGGAAAAAGCTGGTTATTGCTTTCTTTCAGGTGTAAAAAATCAATACTACAGCTGTATTCATCAAGATTGGTTGAATCAGCATAAATAATTTATGGCATGTCAGATGTCCCTATTTTAGTCTTAGTTTTCAACCGCCCAGAGGAAACTCAAAAAGTTTTTGATCGCATCAGAGAAATAAAGCCCAAGCAACTTTTTATCGGTGCCGATGGCCCTCGAGCGCATAAAAGTGGAGAGGCAGAGAAATGCCAAGATGTACGAGATATTTTCACCACTCAAGTAGATTGGGATTGTGAGGTGCATACACTTTTTAGGAATGAAAATCTAGGTTGTAGAGCTGCCCTTCATTCTGCTATTAGCTGGTTTTTTGAGCAAGTGGAATACGGTATTATTTTAGAGGATGATTGTGTACCACATCCTAGCTTTTTCAAGTATTGCGCACAATTGCTCGAAAAATACAAGGATACTCCCGAAATTATGCACATTAGTGGCTATTGTCCTCAAGAGGTTGAAATACCAGAACAAAAAAGCTACTTCTTCTCCAATCAAGTGATTGTTTCAGGTTGGGCAAGTTGGGCTCGAGCTTGGAAGCTTATGGATGTAGATATGCAAGACTTCCCCCAGTATAAAAAAGAGCAGCGCATACAGGAATACATCAAAGGAAAAGCAGCACAACAATACATGCTCGAAAAATGGGAAGAAACCTTTCAAAAGGAGAATACTTCTTGGGCTTATGCTTGGTCTTTCAGTGTTGCGAACCACAAAGCTAAGGGGATTATACCTGCCGTCAATATGGTACGCCATATTGGATATGGAGATGATGCCACCAACACCAATACCGATACACAGAATCGATTTCAGAATATGG
>CAZOLU010000095.1:0-1400 GCA_964580485.1 uncultured Saprospiraceae bacterium
CGCTATTTTCTCTACCGTAGAGGCTGCATTGTCTTGGCTTGGGGTAGTACTTGCCGAAGAGCGCATTGCCGACTTTTTTGAAAAAAAAATACCTTAGCTTAGGTTTTTAGCAGACATCCGCCGAGCCCACCACAAACCTAGCCCCAACACCAAGAGCCCGATCGCGCCTAAAATCCACCCTAAGCCAGCTCCTCCTTTTTCTTGTATCCTTGTTGCTGCTGGGTCTCCTAAGGCTACAAATCCCGCCCACAAAAAGGGGTGTGCCCCAATTTCCGAACTACTATTCAAGTACTGAAGCTTCGCCTGTTGCAAGGCCACATCTTTGCGCATACCTTTTGCCAGGTTCTGATAAAAATTATTCATCAACTGTTGAGTAGAAATATCACTTACCGTCCAAAGTGTCATCAACAAACTATGTGTACCTGCATACATAAAGGATCGTGCAATACTCATTACACCCTCGCCATGCTGAAATTTTCCATAGCCCGTTTCACAAGCTGATAAAACAATCAACTCTGCATTCAAAGACAAGTCATTTATCTCATAAGCATACAGTACATTATCCGCAGTACTGTCTCCCGTTTCACTAAAAATAAGCCCAGAAGAAAGTGGTTCTTTCTCATTCAATTTTCCATGCATGGCCAAGTGGATAATACCATAGTCCGATACATTGGCACGAAAGTCAGCTTCACCAGCCATATAATCATAGTTAAAATGCCCTTTAAACTCTTGTTCCAAACCCAAAACCTCCTGTCTTGCACCAGGGAGATCTTCCAGAATGCTTCGTATCCTTTGTAAGTCTGCACTACGCATACTTGCTTTTTTTAAATCTTCTATTGCATCATAGGTGGGGGCATAAGCCAAAATTTTGTGATTAGGAGCCTTAATAGGGTGGAGTTGTGCCTCCAGCAAAAGTGCAATAGAAAAAGAATAGCTGATGGCATAATCTTTTAAAAGATAAGGCAATTCTTTATAAGAAGCCTTTTCAGCACTAGGGGTATTTTTAACTAAAATTTCAAAAGGAATATGATTGAGTAAGCCATCGGGTACAATGATGAGTTGTTTAATTTGCTCATCTAATTCTGCGGGCGCAATCAGTTTTTGATAAAAAAGCCGACTATGCTCTACAAATTGTTGATGTACCTGCTCAAAGTCTTTGCTCAATACACTAGGCTCAGCCAATACTGCTCTAAATTTTTTCAACTGCCCAGCCAAATCTGGAAAATGGATTTTTTGAACCTTAAAACTATTTTGATCTAATTTAAAAAGATAGACGGTTGTATCTGCTACAAAATACTCCAAAATTGCAGTTTCCTCATCCAGGATTTTATTTCGGATGTATTTTATGTCAAGATCTATATTTTTATACTTTAATCGATGGTACTTAGGGTAGTTATTTT
>CAZOLU010000095.1:1410-11215 GCA_964580485.1 uncultured Saprospiraceae bacterium
GCGTTAGTAAACCCTCCTCTTGCTGATATAATTCAAAAAGCACATCTTCATAATATTGAATCCGCTCTTTATCGCCTGTATTTTTAGCATCTGAAAGCCGTTTTCGGTAGGCAGCAAGATCCACTCTTAGGTGCTTCTCTTTTCGAATCAAAGAGTCGGGAACTCCTCCAAATTCCAGAGCATCTTCTTGCTGTAAATTTTCCATCAGGAGTACCGACTTATCTCGCTCTGAAACTTCAAAAGCTTGTTGCAGATAACTTTCTTCCTTGCTCAACTGATAATAGTCCATACAGAGTTCTATGGCCATCTTATAAACCGATTGTTCTGTTTTCAGCAAAATGGCTTTATCTTTTTTATGGGTGTAAGAATGCTCCGTAGCTTCTACTACTTTCAAGGCCAACATAATGGCCTCATAAGCATTCTGCAAGTCTTCTTCTTTTTGTTGTTGCTTAAAGACTTGGTAAGCAGCCTGCCCTTTGTGCAGCAAAGAGGCAATTAAGATCGTCCCCTCAGCATAGTGTAGTGTGTCACTCCATTGAGGATTGTCATACAAACTGCTATCTTGAAAGTGATAGATATTAGCAAGAATAGCATACTGATAAGCTTCTAAGGCCTTATCGTATTGCTGAATATCATAATATTGTTGCCCCAATAGGTTGTAAATGTTTGCTAGGTTGGGGTGGTTGCTTCCCACAATGTCCATGTGTGCTTCTAATGCAATGTAAAAATATTCTAAGGCCTTATCTGACTCATTTTGGCGATGATATAGCTCTCCAATATTATTGTAGATGGCAATAGTCTTGATATTTTGCTTGCCAGATTCTTGTAGGGAAATTTTGAGTGCTTTTTTAAAGTATTCAAGTGCATTTTCATAATCGCCATCCTCCATAGCTGCTTCCCCAATATTGTTGTGAATAGGAATGAGGTAGACATGTTCTGGGTGGTAAATACTGCTCATGAGTTGCTCTGCTTTGTAGAGATATTCCAGTGCCTTTTGAGATGCTCCTTCATAATGATAAGCAATTCCCAAACGGGAGTAACTATCCGCAGTACGAGGATTTTCTTCTCCATAAACTTTTTGAGAAATTTCCAGTGCTTTTTGCGCAAATTCATGCCCTCGCTCATATTCATGTTTTAGAATATAAACGGTACTCATAATGTTGTAAGTGCGAATCAGACTCGGATGATCGGAGCCATGTTTTTGAAGCTTCCATTGCATAGCTTGGTTGAGATAGTCAATAGCTTCATCATAATGTCCCTCCTTGCGCTTGGCGATACCCAAATTGTTGGCAATAGAGCCTTGTGCAGGATCATCATCGCCTAGCAGCCTGCGCCGCAGGCGCAGGCATTGCTCAAAATAACGCATCGACAAATAGTCGTAGCCTTTGATCCCATAAGCAATAGCGATATTTTCTAGCAAGACCGCTTCTTGAATGTTTTTACCACGCCCCAAACGTTCTCGACAAATTGGTAGTAGTTGCGTAGCTCTATCCAGGGCCTGATCTTTCTGCCCTGTACGCCAAAGCATTCGGCAGATGATATTCTGCACTTCAAAGTGTTGCTCCCAGTATTCATGTTTTTCAAAAAGGGCTTGTGCTTCTTCGAGTAGTGGAAAGGCTTCTTGTTGTTTAGAGTTTTTGGCAAGTTGCTTGCCTTGCTCGAAAAGTGCCGCTGCGCGGCTACTATCACGCGCTATGTCTTGGGCTTGAGTACTCAGGCCAGAAAGCAAGCAAATCAATAAGCACAAAAAGTAATGACGGTAAGGCTTTGGTCGCATCATAGTTCTATTAAATTTGGAGGTGCCATCAAAATAATGGGAAACAAGGAATGACAATTTCAGGGATAGCGGCAAAAGCTAGGGGCTTAAATCCTGATACACAACATACAAAATTACCCAAACTTTAGCAAGTCACCTAAATACCGCAGCTTATTTTTATTCATCTTATCGTTATCAAGTGTCATTTTTAAGAAAGCTTAGTTTTAGGTAGTTTATATCTATCATATTGTGTACCTTTGCCCCATATTTCCCAAACCAAAGTAAATGTTCTATGATGCGTTTATCCCTTGTTTTATTAAGATCTGCTGTTTTGTTTATGGGTTTACTCTTGAGCTTTACACTAACAGCTCAATCTGATGAGGATAAGCCCAGTGCAGATCTACTCACTCCTTATGATGCAATGTATACGCATTTGTATTATTTACAAAAGGAGCATTACGACCCATCTATGGCCGCACGGCCCTTTTACAAAACTGGCGAAGCTGCACAAGATCTTGCCATCAAGCTCAAGCAAATCTTAGATGGAAAGGGCCTCCAGGTAGCCCTAAGCTTGGTGCCAGAAAATCCAGATTATCAAGACACTCTTACCAATAAGCATGTGTATATCCCTTTCCCAGAGCGTTTCCCAGAAATCTATCTGAACCGAAATAAAGTTACTAAAAAATGGCGATTTTCTAGGGAAACAGAGCGTGCTATCCCCGACTTGCACAAGCAGGTGTATCCATTCGGAAGTGATCGCTTACTCATTTTACTACCGGGTATGGGGCATCAAAAGTTTCTGGGCTTAGCACTCTGGCAATATTTGGGGGTCCTGATCTTAGGAGCTTTAGCTTTTTTGGTCTACTTTGTTAGCTCCCGTATCTTTGGGTTGGTCATTCGTGTAGTTGCCAATAGCCGACTGGGGAGAGACCTCTTTGATCGTAAGCTGGTTCGTAAAATTGCAGGTGTACTCAGTAGCCTTTTTGTAGTGTATTTACTCTACATGTTTTTTCCCGTATTGCAGTTCCCTATCGACTTAGCATTTTATGTTTTACTTATTTTAAAACTAACCACAACCTTTTTGGTAGTGATGCTGGCGTTGCGGGTGGTAGCATTTTTCCGCTCTTATTTGGAAATGCTTACCAGTCGAACTAAAACCACTACGGATGAGCACCTTCTTCCGATTGTGATTCGAATTGTAAATGTAGTGATTATTGGGGCTGGGGTAATCAATGCCTTGAGTATATTTAGTGTGAATGTAAATGCCTTACTGGCGGGTCTTTCTTTAGGTGGTTTGGCGGTGGCTTTGGCAGCTCAAGAAACCCTGCGCAACCTATTGGGCTCCATGATGCTCTATGCTGACCGTCCATTTCAAATAGGGGACTTTGTGGATGTAGGTGGTGTTACGGGTACTGTGGTGGACATTGGATTTAGATCTACTCGAATCAAAACACCTGATACTTCAATCATCTCTGTGCCTAATGGAAATTTGATGAATGAAACCATCAACAATTTGGGAGAGCGAGAGCTGCGTCGCTATAGTACTACCATCGGGGTAGCCTACCATACTCCTCCAGATTTAATCGAAACCTTTGTCAAAGGCCTGAGAGAGTTGGTACAGAACTACCCGAATACTAGTAGCAACACCTACTATGTATACCTCAACAATATGAATGCTTCTTCTATAGATATTATGTTTATCATTTATTTTAAAACCAATGAATGGGCGGTAGAATTAGAGTGGAAACAGGAGATCATCTTTTCAATCCTTCGCATGGCAGAAGCTTTGGGAGTACAAATTGCCTTCCCCTCTACCTCGGTTTATATTGAAACACAGCCAGAGAAAAAACCAATGGTCCCTGAATATCAACAGGAGTTAAAAGAAGCAGAATCCCGATTAGAAGGTTTTATGGATGAATTTATTAAAAAATATCAAACCGACGATACTCAATCTGATACAACAGATATTGGCCCTGAGCAATCTAATGAAGAACTCGGTAAGTAATATCTAATGGCCCTATTTAAGCATATTTTGAGTATTAAATCATTCAATTTCACCTTGTAAAAGTCAAGAAATTACCATGTTTGCAGATTTCATAGAAACTTTCACCTCCTCTCAGGCTATGATTGCCTTACTCACCCTAACTTTTATGGAGGTGATCCTGGGAATTGACAATATTATTTTTATCACGATTGTTGCTGGGCGGCTTCCTCAGCAGCAACAACCTCGAGCACGAAATATTGGACTGATCCTAGCAATGATCATGCGGGTGGCTTTATTATTTGGAATCAGTGTACTTATGGACTACCTCAAAGCACCTCTTTTCCACATTGATTTTTGGGGATTGAAAGCGCATCCTACGGGGCAGAGTATTGTATTGGTGGTAGGAGGAATCTTTCTATTGTATAAGTCCATCAAAGAGATTCATCACAAACTAGAAGGGCATAATCCTGACAACAAGGATGCCAAAGGTACTACCCTTACTCAAGTGGTTACACAGATTACGCTTATTAATGTAGTGTTTTCCGTAGATTCTATCCTCACCGCAGTTGGAATGACTAAAGACCTCACCAATAGCGGCTTTAATCCTTTGCCCGTTATGATTCTAGGGGTGATTCTCTCAGTAATTATTATGATCATTTTTGCCGGACCTATCGGTAATTATATCAACAAACACCCTTCCGTACAGCTCTTAGCATTATCGTTCCTCATCCTGATCTCATTTATGCTTTTGGCAGAAGGTTCGCACGATGCACACGCCGAAATTCACTATGTAGAAGGAGACCCTTTCAAAGTGCAGGCAATTCCAAAAGGCTATTTGTATTTTGCTATTGCATTTTCTACGATTGTACAGCTTTTGGTAATTCGAATGCAGAAAAAATCGGAACCTGTACAGCTTCATGGTACTTTACAAGAAGCTAGAGAACGCAATATTTTGCAGTAAGAAAGGTGTTAAGCTCCCTATGTTAAGGCTAATATGAGTCATCCCTTAAATTTACCAAAGTGCTGGCAGCATAATTAAGTAGCTTTTAATCAATTGCATAGGAGAGGTTGCTAGACTGCTACGCTTTTAGACGTTGAGTCCCAAA
Source organism: uncultured Saprospiraceae bacterium (assembly GCA_964580485.1). GTDB lineage: Bacteria > Bacteroidota > Bacteroidia > Chitinophagales > Saprospiraceae > Saprospira. The sequence continues at coordinate 6,257 of CAZOLU010000095.1, forward strand.
GACAAGACCTATATCATCTAGTCTATGGAACTCAACCTCTAGCGTCTAATCCTAAAAGGATGCCTCATCTTTTTCATTTCAACAATCTACTTATTTCAGCTCTTAGACCTGCTCTTAAAACTTCATATCCCTCACTACCAACTGCAATCGTCTTCTACCCCGGTAGAACTGTTGCTCAATAGCATAGCAAAGGTGGAAAGGTTTTCTGCTACTTAGTGCTTCAAAATGATTTCCAAAACCATAGGCAATACCTTCAATAGGCTCAGAATCGCCCTGCCGAACCAATAGCTTAATATGCTCCTCTTTGACCAGCTTGGAATAGCCGGTATCTTTGACCATCTTGGACATAAAGACGGGTTGTGGGTTGCCTGGGCCAAAAGGTGCAAATTGCCTTAGAATATTCCAAAACTTTTCATCAATCCATTTCATTTCCAACTGTGTGTCGATGAGTAGGGTAGGAAGTTCATCTTCTGTAGTCAAACTATGATAGACCAAATCTTCAAAAGCGGCACTAAAGGCATCTAGATCTTCTTCTTCTAGGCTCAAGCCTGCGGCATACTGATGTCCACCAAAATTGAGTAGCAGCTGCCCCGCTTGTGCAATTGCCTGATGGATATTAAAATTGCCCACACTTCGCGCCGAGCCCAGGAGATGTCCCTTACTTTTGGTAAAAACAATAGTGGGGCGGTGGTATTTTTCTACAAGCTTAGCAGCAACCACTCCAATCACCCCTTGGTGCCAGTGAGGGCGATACACAATGGTACAACGCTTGTCGTGAAAGCTAGGGTCGTCAGCGATGATGGCTTGAGCTTCTGCTAGTATTTGTTCTTGCAAGTTTCGGCGCTCTTGGTTTTTGATGGATAGAAATTCAGCTTGATTGACAGCGCTTTGTCGGTCCTTTGCCAAAAGCATCTTTACCGCTTCTCTGCCATGCTCCATTCGCCCAGCAGCGTTGATAACTGAACCAACACCAAAAACAAGGTCTTGGATACTGAAAGGTAGACGCCGTTGGGCTTGCTCCCGTAATACTTCCAAACTAAGTCGGGGCGACTCGTTGAATTGAATCAGACCCCAAAATGCCAAAATGCGATTTTCATCCACCAGTTCTACCATATCACAAGCCAAGCTTAGTACTACTAGGTCGAGTAGGGGCTTAACTTTGCGGTCAAAATCAAAGCCTTGGCTTTGTGCATAGGCTTGAGCGAATTTGAAGGCAAGGGCCGTGGCACTAAGTGCTTTGCAGGGATAGCAGCAATCAGGCTGTTTAGGGTTGATGATGGCCGTGGCGATTGGTAAGCTGTCGTTTACAATATGATGATCACAAATAATAAGATCTATGCCTTTCTCTTGTGCTAAGGCTGCACTTTGATGATCTGTACTACCACAATCAAAACATAAAATCAAACTCGCACCTACGGCAGCAGCAAATTCAACTCCCATTTCAGAAAGACCATAGCCCTCCTCATAACGATCAGGAATGTAAAATTCTAGATTGCTATGAACATTTTGCAAAAAGTCAAACATCAAGCTGACCGCAGCCGTGCCATCCACATCATAATCCCCGTAAAGTAGAATTTTTTCTTCTCCTTTCACCGCTGCTTCCAACCGAGCCACAGCCCTATCCATATTTTTGAGTAAAAAAGGATCATGTAATTGTCCTAAATCAGGACGGAAGAAGTTTTTGGCTGCTTCAAAACTGTTGATTCCTCTGGCGACCAACAGCTCACAAAAAATAGGGTTGATGTTGAGACTTTGGTTGAGTTGTTGTACGGCAATACTAGAAACCGATTTGAATTTCCAACGTTTATTCATAAAAAAATGCCAGCGTGGCTGTTAAATCTCCGTAAAATCATCTTCTGACAAATCTGCAAAAGCTATTTTTCAAAAATTATGTTGTAGATTGGGAAGCCTAATTTCAGGAAACAGGCAACGCCTCAATTACTTAAAATTAAGTAAATATCATCAAAAACTACCAAGAAATGCGATTTTATCTGATGTTCAGCCTATTTTACTTTCTTTTTACTTCTTTTTTATTCGCTCAACCTGGAGATAGTACCCTTACTCCTGAGCAAAAAGAAAAAATTAAGGCCGATGAGAAGCTATTGAAGTTGGGAATTAAGGATTTTGACGATCGCCCAAGAGATGGTCGTGGTATTCGGGTGGCATTTTACAATGTGGAAAATCTATTTGATACTGAAATTGATCCCGACCCCAATAAAATTCTTCAGGATGACTTTACCCCCAAGGGGGTAAAAGGCTGGACACCCTACCGATACAATCAAAAACTCACCAACATCTACAAAACCATGATAGCCGTTGGCGGTTGGGGAGGCCCTCCCGAAGTAATTGGCTTTTGTGAGTTGGAAAACCAAAAGGTACTAAAAGATCTCATCAAACGGACACCACTCAATAAGTTTAGATACAAAATTGTACATGAAGATTCTCCAGATCGGAGGGGTATTGATGTTGGTCTCATTTATCGATCCGACAGGTTTGAAGTGATTGATCACAACATTATCAAAGTGGTCTTCCCTTTCGATTCTACTAGTCGTACTCGGGATGTATTGCATGTGCGTGGGCGAGTATTAGGCAAGGACACCCTGCATGTCTTTGTCAATCACTGGCCCTCGCGCCGTGGCGGCCAAGCCGCCTCCGAGCCCAAACGGGTTTATGTAGCAAGCTTGGTTCGTGCCAAAATTGATTCTATTTTTGCCCAAAACCCACAAGCCAATATCGTAGTGATGGGCGATTTTAATGATGAGTATGAAAATATCAGTCTAACGGAAACCTTGCGCACCAACCCCAATATCAATCAACTCAAGGATGATGATATGTACAACTATATGCACGAACTTTCCAAAAACTGGAAATTGGGCTCACATAAATATCAGGGGCATTGGGGAACCTTGGACCACATGATTGTCTCTGCTCCTCTTATCAAAAACCGTAAAGAGGGACGCTTGCATGCTTCCAAAAAAGGAGCACATATTTTTGCAGTTCGTTTTCTACTGGAGCCCGATACTCGATATATGGGCTTGCAACCTTTTCGCACTTATGCAGGACCTAGATTCTTAGGTGGGTTTAGTGATCACCTCCCTATTTATATTGATCTATTATACAAAGACTAAACAAACTTTGGCACGGTTGTAGATTTTATATTTTCCGTTGAATTTTTTGGAGTTAATCGAGTATTGATCAAAAGATTTAACGGTTTTTTATAGCCCCAATATTTTCTTTATCAAAAACCTATACACTTATGAGAACCCTATTTTTGAGTATCCTTGTGGGCTTCAGCACTCTGCTTTCGGCTCAAAGTCTTGTAGATGCTGCTTTTACACAGTCTGACCGAATTAGCTTTTTTGCAAAAGGCAATACCGTAGTCAAATTTGCTTTTTATGATAATAAAGTATTGGAGGTTTCCACTATTCAAAAAGCTTTTCAGGGAGTACCTTTTCAAAGGATAGATGCTGCATTGGATTATGGGAATGGCAAAATTTATCTTTTTAGTGGGGAAGAATATGTGCGTTTGGATAGAAGTACCTTGCGTATGGATGAAGGTTATCCTAAAAATACCGCAGATCATTGGAAAGGTCTAGGTCGTCAGAAAATTGATGCTACCGTAGGTTGGTCTAATGGAAAAACCTATGTTTTTAGATATGGAGTGTACAGCCGCTATGATCAATCTGATGCTAGTGTAGATGCAGGTTATCCTAAATCTATTAACAGCAGTACCTGGCCTGGAATGACCTACAAGACAATTGATGCTTGTATTCGAGTGGCAGAAAAAACCTATTTCTTTAGTGGTGGGGAGTACATTCGCTATGACAATGCTAAAGATGCGGCTGATGCAGGATACCCTAAGTCTATTTCTGAATGGACTGGCCTGAAAGAGGCTCTAGAAGGTAAAAATGCTCCAACACCAGAGTCGGCAGGGATCAACTTTTTCCAAGGTAGCTGGAACGAAGCTTTAGCGGAGGCTAAACGTACAGGCAAGCCCATCTTTTTAGATGCCTATGCGGCCTGGTGTGGCCCTTGCAAATGGATGGCAAAAAATACTTTTACAGATGCTGCGGTTGGGGAGTATTTCAATGCCAATTTTGTAAATCTTAAAATTGATATGGAAAAAGGGGAGGGGCCTAATTTAGCCAGCAAGTTTCGAGTAAGAGCTTATCCCACACTTGTATTCATCAATGCTAATGGTGATGTAATCGAAAAGGTAGAAGGCGCACGTCAAGCTAGTGATTTTGTCGATTTAGGAAAGAAAGTAATCAAGAAATGGAAAAATCAACCCAGTCCTGAAGATCCTGGAGAAGCCAAAGGTATCGAGTTTTTTAAAGGCTCTTGGAAAGAGGCTTTGGCCGAATCCAAGCGTACAGGCAAGCCCATCTTTTTAGATGCTTATGCCGTTTGGTGTGGCCCCTGCAAATGGATGGCTCGCAATACTTTTCCCGATCATAGCGTTGGTGCCTACTACAACAAACATTTTATCTGTATGAAAATTGATATGGAAAAAGGGGAGGGGCGCAACTTGGCTAGTGAATTTAAGATACGTGCTTATCCTACCTTGCTTTTCGTTTCGGGAACTGGAAAGGTCTTGAAAAGAGTAGAAGGCTCTAGAGGTCCAGAGGATTTCCTTCAATTGGGCAAGTCTGTGATAGATTAAGCAATACTAAATATATCAAATCTACGAGGTGGTCTACTGAAAAGTTAGATCACCTTTCGTTTTTTATAAAACCGTACATATTTTCGAAGCCTAAAGGCAAGGCCTTGCGTAGATCAGGAAAAATCACCCCTTTAGGGGTGATTTTTTTAATCAAACTGCGCAAGCTGTATCCTTTAGGATTCAGTAAAATTCATTGAATTTCGATTTGTGTACGGTTTTATATTATTTTTTAGCTCTACTATTTCAATACTTCGGTGAATTTCTCAAAATTATGAAAAAAGGGTAAAAGGTTTTAA
>CAZOLU010000096.1:0-11205 GCA_964580485.1 uncultured Saprospiraceae bacterium
TGCTATGAAATACCGCCACCAGATAAACCGTCAGTAGTCGACTGCGTTGAAAAAACAAACCCAATGCCAACATCATTTCAAAAACAGCTAAAACATAGCCCAATTCTGTTTGATCTTCAATAGTCTGCGTGATTGGGAGTACACTCATGAGCCAAGGGTAGACCCCTTCCGCAAAATGCAGATTGATTTTGTGTAGTCCTGTCCAGAAATAGGTCCCCAACATCAAGATTCGCATCCACTGCAAAATCAGTGCTTTTGAAAACCAGCTGCGCGCCCCTATCGAAATTAGGATCATGAGATAATGATAAGACCAAGCCTGTAAACAAAGGACATCCGCTAAAAACAAAATGCCCCAAGCTAGCAGAACCAAAGGGATTGTCCACCTTTTAGCACTTAGCAAAGCCGTAGCAATCAGACCCAGCAATAAGAGGAGAAAAATAGTGATCTGTATCGTAGGGCTCAAGCTAAACCCTTTAATTAGAGGTATTTTGGGATACAATCTAGCACTTGGAGCCCACAGCCCATAAGAGATAACAATTTGAATTACAAAGCAGAGGCTCACGACCAAGGCCACCACATCTAAAACATTTTTAGGGTTGAAGAAGATGGAGGTTTTGGAATTGCTCATGTGCTTGTTGTTCAGTTTTAGTGTCTTGTTTTAAGCTCAAAGGCTGTCGATATAATCGACAGCCTTTGATGCTAAGCTAATCATTCTTTTTTTGGTATGCAAAACCTCTAGTTGCCTCCGTTGAGTTCTTTACGTTTGGCTTCTAGCTCTTTCTCGATGTTTTCCAATTCTGCAATCTTAGCTTTAAGGTCTTTATCTAAACGCTCCAACTCTTTGTTTTTAGCTTCGATCCATTGATCAGTTTCTTTGGTTTCTTCTTTGGCTCTAGCCTTCGCAGCAGCGATTTTCTCTTTGGTTTCAGCTTCTGCTTCTGCTAGGCTTTGTGCTAATTTTTCTTTGGCGGCATCCGTTTCTGCCTTCACTTTTTTCAATTCCTCAGCCGATTTTTGTTGTGCTCGGGCAATTTCTTCAGCAGCCTTTTCTTTGACCTTAGCAATTTCGTTGTTGGTCTGTGTGATGGTCACTTTCAAAGAATCTTGGATTTCCTTTTTCTTGGCTTCCGCCTCATTTTTGGCTTTTACAATTTCCATGGCCCCTTTCTCTTTAGCGGCAGCAATTTGGTTGGCCACTTCTTCTTTGACTTTTAGCATACGCTCCGTTTCCTCTTTTTTCACTAATACCGCTTTGCTTTTGATGCCCTCGATCACTTTGGCGGCATCTTCTTTAGTTTTAGCAATTTCAAAGGCGGCAGTTTCTTTGGCGGCAGCGATTTCATTAGCAGCTTTTTGTCGTTCTAGTGCTGCTTTCTCTTTGGCTGTGCGAATACTTTCGGCAAGCTCTTTTTGGGTTTTAGATTGCTCTGCAGCAGCATCCGACTTGGCTTTTGCTATTTCTTGAGCGGCTTTGGCGCGCTCTGTAGCAATATTCTCTTTAATTTTACCAATTTCGTTGAGTGCCTGTTCTTGAGCTAGCAACACTTCCTCAGCAGCGATATTTTTAGCTTCCACCATTTCTTCGGCCGACATTTTGCTAATTTCACTAGCTTTGGCCTTGGTTTCTGCGATGCGTTTAGCCGTTTCTTCCTGAATAGCCTTTAGACGCTTGGCAGACTCCTCTTGTGATGTTTTGATGTCATCAGCATATTTGGCTTTTGCAACATCAGCATCCTTTCCTGCTTTTTCAACTTTGGCAACCGCTTCTTGCTCTGCTTTTTTAATTTCTTCGGCAGCCTTTTCTTTAGCACTAGCAATTTCTTTGGCAGCCGCTTTTTTAATCTCAGCTTCCCGAGCCTTGGCATCTTCTACTTTTTTCGCTACTTCTGCCTGAATTTTTGCAATTTCTTCTTGTGCTTTAACTTTTGCGGTAGCTACATCAGCAGCAATTTTGCGCTTGACCTCCTCTGCTTCCTTTTTAGCCTTTTGAACTTCGGCAGAACTTAGCTCTTTAGAAGCAGCAATTTCTTCGGCGGCCTTAGCTTTAGCGGCGGCGATTTCTTCGGCTGTTTTGGCATTTTCTTCAGCAGCCTTTTCTTTATTGTCAGTTACATTCGATTTGATACTCGCAATTTCTTCGCCTGCCAATTTTCGTTCTTCTTCAATTTTTAGTGCGATTTTCTCACGCTCTTGTGCTGCTTTTTCCAACACTTCGGCAACAGACTTGGCTGCCTGTTTTTGAGTATTGGCAATTTCTTCCTCTGCTTTGCGGCGCGCCTCGGCCAGATCCATTTGTATTTTTTGCTTTTCCGTGGCAGCCTTTTGGCGTAATTCTCCAATTTTTATAGCAGTTTCCTCTTCCACCTTACGAATTTCTTCTGCTGCCGACTGCTTGGAGTTGGCTACATCTTTGGCCGTAAGGTTTTTCTCTTGCTCTGCTTTTTTACGTGCATCTTCAATCCGCTTAGCAGTCTCCTCTTGAATTTTTTTCATCTCCTCTTCTGCTGTTTCTTTAATGACTTGAACTTCGGCGGTGTATTGAGATTTGGCCTGCTCATATTGCGACTTGGCCTGATTGATCTGTTTGGCAGCTTGCTCTCTAGCTTCAGCAACCTTCTTGGCTTCCTCTGCCTGAATACGCGTAATCTCTTGATCAGCCTTTTGGCGTACCTGCATAGCCTCTATCCTAGCCTTTTCGATAATATCATCAGCATTTTCCTGGGCTTTTCGCAAGGCTTCTTCGACCTTGGCTTTAGACTTGGCAATTTCCTCTTGGGCTCTTTGGCGAGCAGCGGCCACATCTTCGGCAATTTTGGCCTGCTCTTTAGATGCTTTTTCTCGAGCATTGGCAATATCAGTCTGAATACGGGCTTTGAGTTTATTAGCGCGCTCTCGTTCTGCTTTAATTTCTTCACGAATGGCATCTTTTTGCAGCTCACGATCTCTTTTCAATTGCGCCAATTCCTCATCATTCATATTACAAGGTGTTTTATCCGAAGATCCTCCAGACAGTAGTGCCTTATTACTAGCGCCATTGGTTCCCGCAGAAGCAGTGCCTTTATTCGTTCCTGCAATTTGATCCTTATTCCCCTTGATACTAGTATTCAGATCCGTCTCCCTCAAACTAGAGGGATCTATTTCCTTGATAAGACAAGTAAGGTAATCTTTCATAGTTGAATATCGGTCAGAGGAAATACTGTAGGGATACATTTTGTTTTCCAACATATCCACAATACGAAATTGAACAATAGGCTTAGAAACCATCCACTTTAGAGCGTCCATATCCAACGCGAGGGTATTTCGGTAACCAGGTTGCCCTTGAATTTTAATCTGATCGGCCATGGATGCGGTAAAGTCAAAAACCTTTTTTTCTCCATCAGAGGCTACAAACATCACTTTCACATTACCTTTTTCCAAAGGGAATTTATCGGCTGTGGTTACCTCTGCAATCAACTCACCTCTTTCTACCTGAAAAACAAAACGGTAGTCAAAGTTATCTTTCAATGAGATATATAAAATTACGTCATTGGTTTGAATACGTTGCTGCCCATTCATGGTAATATTTTTCTTAAAGGCCGTATTACAATTCTGGGCATAACCTATACTTGTATAAAATAGAAAAACAAAAAGGAGTAAAATAAATTTTTTCATAGGATTAAAGTTAAAGGCGTTTCACAAGGTGGGGAGCTTTTGAAACCCTGTTGGTTACAATAATTAGTTGATTGGGGCTTACAATATATTATTTTTTATTTAAACCCTAATAGTCTGAATGTCATATCTCTATCATAAAACGTAAGAACTAGTGCATTCGATCGGCTCGAGGCTCTAATTTTTTCATAATTTCAGCTTCAAAGCTCAAACACTCTTTCCATCGAGCTCGAGCAGTAGCTTCATCCGTATAATGAATGGCTAAATCTAAAAACAGGCGATAATGTCCTGCTTCTGCTACCATAAATTGATGATAAAACTTTTTCAATTGCTCATCGCTAATATGCAGGGATAGGAGGCGAAAACGTTCACAGCTTCGGGCTTCGATCATGGCACAAACCAAAAGTCGATCCAAGAGATGTTGGCTACGAGAGCCCCCTTTACGAACAAACTTCAAAAGTTTATTCACATATTCATCCTTGCGCTGCCGAGCAAGTTGAAGCTCTCGTTTTTTCAACTCCTTTAGAACCAAACGGAAATGCCCCCATTCCTCTGTTACAATAGGTGCAAGTTCTTCTACCAAGCGGCTGTGTTCTGGATATTTTTGAATAAGAGAGATACAGGAAGTAGCGGCTTTTTGTTCACAATAAGCATGATCTGTTAAAATATCTTCTAGGCTGATTTCTGCCATATTTACCCAACGAGGGTCGGTCGGTAGTTCCAAGCCTAAAACTCGTTTTGCATCAGCATCTAATTGCATATTACTCTTCTTCATTTTATCCATAAATTGATTCTCATTATCTATAAAAGCTTATAAAATATCCTACTATATAGATGCAAGATAAGCTTCTAAAGTTGTGTTTCGCTGTATTTTTTATAAAATTCCCAAATTTTTATCGCTTCTACCGCCGCTTTGACATCGTGCACCCGCAACAATTGTGCCCCTTGCTCCAAAGCTAATACATGGGCAGCAGTTGTTCCATTTAGCGCATGATCAGGCTTAACTTTCAGCAATTTGCAAATCATAGACTTCCTTGACAATCCCGCTAATATTGGTAAGCCCAAAACCTGAAACTGTTTCATGGCAGCCAAAAGTTGGTAATTATGCTCCAAGGTTTTTCCAAAACCAAAACCAAGGTCTACAATTACATCTTTTATTCCTAAACTCCGGATTAGCTTCAGCTTTTGAATAAAGAAATCCAGTAATTCCGTCAAAATCAGCCCATAATCAGGAGCATTCTGCATATTTCCTGGAGTACCTTTCATATGCATTAAAATATAAGGCAATTGCAGATCAGCCACCGTTTTTAATAGATCTGAGTCTAAACTCCCTGCAGAAATATCATTTATCATAGTAGCACCAGCGTCAGCTGCTTTTTTGGCAACCACTGCTCTGTAAGTATCAACACTAATAATGGCCTCAGGAAATTCTTGATTTAAGCGATGAATAGGGTTGATTACCCGACTTAGTTCCTCCTCCAGACTTACCGCTTTAGAACCTGGGCGTGAGGACATCCCTCCGACATCTAGTATCACAGCTCCGTCTTGGAGCATTTGTTCAGCCTGTTGCAAATAAGCTTCCCCTTTCAACCACTTTCCCCCATCAAAAAAAGAGTCTGGTGTAAGATTCAAGATACCCATTACCTGGGGAGAACTCAGATCTAACAAACGCCCTTTACAGTTGATTTGCTGTTGTACAAACATAGTTTATCAAAGATATAATTCCCTAGTTCAATAAGGTCACGTAAAAACATTGCAAAGATAAGCTTTTCCTTTAGATTTGCGAGCTAAAAGCCCTGTTCATCCTCCCAAAGCTACCATTAACAAACTCAAATACGCCTTTCGTTAAATCAGTTTGTCATTTTGAGAAAAAAAATAGACCTTAGTACTGTAATAATGGCAGAAGTTTCTTGAGTTGTATAAAACCGTACATATTTTCGAAGCCTGTGCCAAAGGCATCCCAAGGACTCCTTTGGCATAGGGTTCAGCAAAATTGATTGAATTTCAATTTGTATACGGTTTTATATTGAGTTGTACTTACTTCCTTCGCAAGATGCTAAAATAATTTTCTTATTTTCTCTTATATCAACTGTGACTTATAGTCTATCGTGGCAAAGAAATTCCCTTATTTCGAACAACTTGATCGTATGGATTGCGGACCTACTTGTCTCCGTATGATCTGCAAATTCTATGGAAAAAGCTACAGCTTACAATATCTGAGAGACATCACCTATCAGGATCGTGAGACAAATCAAAGATATTCGTAGACAGACCGAGGATCAAGCCCAAGGGCGCTTTTTGGTCCTCAAAGAGAGCTATCAGGGGCTATTAGCAGAAATTGAAGCATGGTACAATAATTATGTCCTAAAAGCTGCTGTTGATGGGAAAGTTGCCTATGCCCAGCTCTGGAACGAGCGTCAATACATCAATGTGGGAACGACCGTCATGCGCATTTTACCGCCTCAAGACAAAATCGTTGCTAGAGTTTTACTTCCAATTCAAGGTTCTGGAAAAGTAGAAAAGGGCCAATTGGTCAATATCGAATTAGCCGCCTTTCCTCGTAATGAATATGGCTTACTCAAAGCAAAAGTACAAGAGATAGGAATCCTCCCTCAGGAAAATAGCTTGGTGGTTGAAGTCGCCCTCCAAAATGGAATGCAAACTAATTACAAAAAAGATCTGCCTTTCCGCCCCAATATGCAAGGTAGAGCCGAAATCATCACCAAGCCAAGACGCTTAATTGAGCGTTTATTGGAAAGTTTATGGAAAGGACAGTAGTGGATAAAATTCATCAGAACTACTTCTCCCCCATTTCCTCAAGGCGCTCTGCCAGCTTTACAGCTAAGCGAATAGCTACGACAAAACGCTTGCGGATGTGTTCTGAACTAAGAGTGGTGACCGCTTCAAATTCCAAACTATCATAGGTAAGCTGCAACTTCCCCATTGTAAAGGCATAGTCGTACTTAATAAAAAACTCCCGAAAATCTGGATCTGCAAAAAGCTCCTTAACAAAAAGAGGTTCTGGAGACTTTAGAATATAACGGCTATCAAATTCCTGATCTCGAACTTCAATATCCCGCCCTCCTGCAATAGCCTTACCTAGCTTGCTAAAAAGATCCTCCCGAGCCATGGAAAACTCTTGTTTTCTGGGGTTTTCACATTTTAAACTAAAGGCGGTATAGGTTTGCTTGCTCTTTCCCCCTCCTTTAGAATACATATAAATATGAATCGGATAGCGCTCTTCAAAAAGGCCTTTAAGTTCAGGATATTTTGGGTCGAAGCCCCCCAACCCTAATAAAGGAGGTCGCTCAGGTATTTCTATGGCTAAGTTGAGCTTTTCAGCTAAAATAGCACAATGCTGATTGAGCAGGTCAGTTTGTCTTCGGTTAATAAAAAAAACAATTGCAAGTATTGTTCCTACAAACAACAAGGGAAAAATGATCGCCATAGCTATGTTGCTTTAAAGTTATCGGTAAATTCAAAAAACCAAATCATAAACTCCAATAAATCTTATATATCGGGAATATCAGGGGCTTTGAGGTTTCGGGCTAGTGTAAACTTCATCTCCCCCATATCCAGGGATAGAAAACCTTTCTGCAAAAGAGCGGTATTCTTTATTCTTTGAATCAACTCCTCCTCAGCAAAAAGCAACTGTGTATAGGCACTATCACTTCCGGCTACAGCAAAATGTTTATTGAAATCCTCTTGCCCATAAGGCTCGATATACTCCGTTCCTCCATAGGAGGAATTTTCCCGATTTTTGGCGGGGACTAAAAACAGAATAGGGTTAAAGTTGGGCACATGCTTTGATAAGCTAATATAGGTCTTACTCTTGGTCGTAGAAGATGCATCAAAATAGTTGTTAATCAGAAGCTTAAAACCCTTATAACTTCCTTTAATTTTATAGGTTTTATTCCCCGTATTTCGAGAGTAGCTGCTATATAGATTAACCGTTTCACCTAGTGCTGCATTCAGTTTTTCATAACTTTTCTTCAAACTAGAGATTCTAGACTTTGCTAAAACAGAGGAAATGGCTACAGCTAGAGCAATGATACCCCATAAAATCAGATTTTCCATATTTTAGTGTTTTGGATTTATCTTTTTTAGGAATCAACTTTCTATAATTTCTGGGGTTTTCTCCCAAATTTGCACCAAGTTATTCATAATAAACTCCATAGCACTTAGATCTTGAGGATCAGCAAAGGCTCCTGCCAACTGAAGTTCAATCCCTTTGGAATTTATACTGAAAATCAAATATTTGTAGTCTTTCTGAATCTGTTTCAAGAAAGCTAAAACTTCTGTATCAATTAAAAATAGATTGGCGAATACAGGTTGATCCGCCCAAGCTTCTAAAGCCTTCATCCATTCCTGATCTAAGCTCAGCTGACGTATTCCTTCATCACTAAAATCCATAGCATAACCTCTGGGGCCTAGATGTAGCTCAAAAGGGAGTGGGACAATCTGTTCTGCTTTGGCTTTGAGCTGAATGATGGTTCTAAAAGGAATTTCTCGGTCATAGCTGGTTTGGCGTAGCTCATAGCTCATCTTATAATCAGCAGGTCCAATCATTTGAAAGAGATCATAGTTGGTAGTGGGTAGAGATCGGGGATCACCATGCTTTTCATACAAATGCTTTCCAAACTGCCTTGATCTTATAGATCGGTACAAGCCCTTCACATTCTGTATAATTGCCAAAATCACCGCAGTTAGGATTAAAAGTCCCACTATTATTGTCAGAATCAACATAATTCTATTCCTTTAATGTCCTTGATCATGAAGCCAATGTAGTACAAAAATTAAAACTACTAAAAAACTTAGACCTAAACTAATCCCTTGTAGTAAAGTTTCTGCCCACATATTTTCATACTTTTGAAATTCAAAAATCTTTGGATACATCAACAGAACAAAAGCTTTACTCTTAAAGTTGCAAAACTATTATATAAAATAGCTTTACTACTAAAAAAGCAAACTCTACAAAAAACGGGATAGCGCATTATCTGCCCTATCCCGTAATATTAAGTACTTGAGGTATCCCTTAGGGAATGATCAACTTTTAATTTAGTGTTTGACCACTTTCTGCATCCAGCTTGTGTTTTCAGACTGAATACGTAGCATATACATTCCAGCAGGGTAGCTAGAGATATCAATAGTTCTGTTGATGTAGGTATTCCCTATAAATTGTTCTTGGTGGATGACCTGTCCTACGGCATTTACTACAGTAAGTTGCATGTCTTCATCACCTTCATAGCCTTGAATTTCAACATAGAACTGACCATTATTGGGATTAGGTGCAAGTGTAACCATTGCAGCCTCGCTCAAATCGCCAATTCCAGCACAGATATCTACTAAAACAAAGACTTCATCTTCTCCCTCACAGCCATTGGCATCGGTAACAGTTACCTCGAAGCTGTTGGTTCCAACATTAAGGGTAGAAGCGTCAACTACAATATTTTGGGTAGTTTCACCATTAGACCAGTTGTAGGCACTATAACCAGCTCCTGCATCTAGGGTATCGGTTCCACTAGTACAAATAAAGACAGCACCACCTAAGTCAACAACAGGAGCAGGGTTGGTAGCAACAGTAACAGTATCTTTCAAGACACAACCATCTACATCAGTTACTGCAAGATCATAATCTCCAGCAGCAGTTACCTCGAAGCTATTCAGGTTGTTGTTGTTTCCATTCCAGCTGTAAGTTAAAAAGCCAGGATCTGCGACAAGGGTATAGCTTTCATTATCGCAAATTGTTTGGTCTGCCCCCAAGTCAATTTCGTTAATTGTGATCACTAGCTCATCACGACAAGCATTGTTTGCAAGCGGTTGCCCAGCGCTTACGGAGAATCCTGCATCTGCATAACCCAAGGTCTCAGAAGTACCACCAAACTGCCCACTACCTTCATAGTGGAAATACCAACGGTTTTGCGTAGGATCGATTACAAAAGAGCTTAAATCACTGATACTAGAAAAAGTATAGGGGGTAGTAGTGGTATTTGTTGATAAATTGGTACGAGCAATCTCGCTGTTACAACAAGGGCGATACACTACGGAGTAATCTACACCATCAAATTCAGCCATTCCCCAATCTGCCCAGTTTTCGCTGTAATAAAAGTTGGGAACAAAGGTATTGTTGATTTCAGTTACCGCACCAGTTCCGATGTTAATAGCATACCAAGTAGATAGATTATCACTATAAAGAATAATGAAACCATAACCAGAGAAGATACCACCATTTACGTTTCCTACATTACTCATATCTACAGGCATAGAAAGTGGAACCGTGGTAGAGCTAAGGTTTAGGCTATCGTCCATTAAGGTCAACTGATCTACAATATATGGGTTGGGATAGTTGTCTGGAGGACCAACAGTGCTGTTATCCAAAGTCCAAACTTGTCCAGTTTCCAAGTTAGAAAAGATTCCATCACGGCGAGGTAGTACAATACCATTAGTCAAGTCTAGGTCATAGCGTGCAGAATTATTGTCTCCTACTACATAAACATAGTTAGCACTCACTGCGATACCACCACGATCATCTCCCGTTAAAACATCATGATCTACCACCATACTGTCAGAAGTCATCAGCGTATCTACGCTAAAGATATTCATAGAGTCGTTAGAAGCAATATAATAGATGGTAGTTTCTGTTAAATTAGGGGTTGAGATCATTTCTCCAGTAGCAATTGGCGTTGCAATTTGAGCCGTAGAATACAGTGCAATCTCTCCAAAACCAGTAGGAGCCATAATGGTAGCCGAAGAATCAGGGCAAATGCTAAAGTCTGCAACCCCCGCAGCTTGTACTAAGTTGATAGTAGCACTTGCAGTTGTTTCACAACCAATCATATCGGTATAACTGTAAAAAATAGTAGTAGAAGATCCACTTACTTGAGTAGCATCTAGAGAGGTTCCATTTACCCCCACTCCAGAAAAGGTTCCTCCTGCAGGAGTTCCAAAACTAGAAAGGTCAAGATTCTGATTCGTTTCACAAGTAGCAGCAGGCGCTCCAGATATAGCAGCAAAAGCTACGGGTGTTCCAAAGGGACAAGATTCGTAGGTAAGTTGCAACTGCACAAGGTTGTTACAAAAATCATCCACATCAGAAGAAGTGACAAACCAAATATCCACATTTCCATCGGCGACCCAGTTGGTTAAGGTAGCTAAAGGAATGGTAATTTGTAAAGCATCCAAAAAACCCGGGCAATCGGTATTAGAAGGAGGGTTGTACTGATTTCCCAGATTTAGGGTGTCATCACCAATAATCATAAAATATTCACTTCCAGCCCCAAAATCCCCGTCAGTATAAACAGTTAGCGTCCCATCGGTATAGGGGTTTAATAAGCAATTCGTAAATTGATGGTAGATGGTATCAGGCCCACTTCCAAAAGTAATCACCGCAGAAGTGGAATCGTAGGTCTGCGCCTGAAGATTCATAGAAAAACAGAGCAATATGCTGCTCAGAGATAACCATAAAATTATTTTCATGATAGTTTAATATTAAATGAGTTAAATCACGTTTCGCTAATTTCAGAATTAGAAAAACAAATTAAAACAAAATTATATATT
>CAZOLU010000097.1:0-11196 GCA_964580485.1 uncultured Saprospiraceae bacterium
AACGTTGATTTTTCTAATGCAATAATTTCTATTGGTGATGGTTCTCCAGTACTCAGTGAAATATCATCTGCAAAAAAACTATTCTCAAGAAACAAATCTAAGCAAACAAAATAGTTTTCTTTCCATACAAATAATCCACAAGAGCCTTCAATTAAAAAGTAACCATATCTTTCAACATGATTGCATTCCTTGATTACTTCATTCTTTTTATAATCAACGATTTCTCCCAAACTTGCAAAATATTTCCAAGCTTCTATGGGTGCATTGTAATGTGGGTCGAATATTTTTTTTAGTCTTTGCTCAAGCATTTGATGTACTGTTCTTTATAATGACGCACAACTACTGATTATAAGTACCTAAAAATTTAAACACGCTCTTAGACGCCCCTACTCATTCAACTGAAAAGGAGGTAGATCATCCTGTACTTTTTGCTCGCCCATAAACTCAGCTCGAAGCTGCGCCGAAAACTTGTATGCATAGAAACTAGCACTATCGAGCAAAAATGCAATTTCGGTTTTATCCATTTCCCCTACAAAATAGGTGGCACTCAAATAGGCCACTTCAGTTCCATCAGGCTCTTTGGCGATAGAAAAACTCTCTGTAATCATCTGATGTGAAGTAGCCAGCAGGAATTGATAAAGTTTCATGCGGCGATTTTCCTCTTTGGGTACGATGACCACTGGCGAAACAATAACAAGGCTATCGCGCAACTCGCCTTTGTGCGTACGAGATTGGCGGAGGACCATCACCACCTGTGCTTGCCCCCGGTGTAGATGCCATTTGTTTGGAGCATCGGTGCGGCAAACCGTAGGGTCGATTCCTAAAGATTGGAGGGCATCTTCGATCAGTTGGCTATATTCTTCGAGTTTTTCCATATTGCGAAAGGTATTAAGGTTGATGATTAATCTTGACGGTTAATAAGATTGAGAAATTCTTCTTCTGTTAAAATAGGAATGCCCAATTCTGTTGCTTTTTTGAGTTTAGAGCCCGCTTTTTCCCCAGCAACGAGGTAGCTGAGCTTTTTACTGACCGAGCTAGCGGCTTTACCACCAGCCGCAAGAACCATCTTTTTGGCTTCGGTTCTTGTCATTTGAGTAAGGCTACCGGTAAAGAGCAGCGTTTTTCCACTCAAGGGTCCATCCTCAATGACTTTGGGAATTTCAGACTCCAAGCGAAGGGTGTTTACCCCCAATTTCTCTAGGGTATTTAGCAGTTCGATTGTAGCTGGAAGATGAAAGGTATCTGCCACTGCTTGTGCCACCTTGGGTCCAATATCTCGCAATGCTATTAGCTGTTCTAAAGTCCAATGTTGTAGATCTTGCGCTTTTTCCACTGCTCCCGCTAAAATTTTGGAGTTAGTTGCTCCCACGTAGCGTATTCCCAAGCCATAAATAAGTCGGTATAGTGGGTTGGCTTTAGAAGCTTCGATGGCTGCTTTTAGGTTTTCTACGGAACGTTGACCAAAGCCTTCAAAACTTTCAATTTTGGCATAATCCAGACGATAGATGTCAGCAATATTTTTAAGCAGCCCTTCTTGGTAAAATTTATCCACATAAGCATCTCCAAAGCCATCAATATTCATAGCTCCTTTGGAGACAAAATGCTTGAGTCGCTCTAGGGTTTGGGCTTCACAGGAAGGGTTGACACAACGCCAAACGGCCTCCCCCTCGGGGCGTTCCAATACAGAGCTACAAACAGGGCAATTGCTAGGAAACTCAATGGCAATTTCACTACCATCTCTAAGGTCTTCCATGGCTTTGACAATGTAGGGAATCACATCTCCTGCTCGTTCCAACAAAACGGTGTCGCCAATATGAAGATCTTTCTCTTTGATCTGTTCGGCATTATGTAAAGAAACGGAAGAAATGGTAACCCCTGCAAGCTCTACTGGTTCTAATTTAGCCACAGGAGTAATCGCTCCGGTACGCCCTACCTGAAATTCTACTTGCTGCAATTTGGTGGTGGCTTGTTTGGCTTGAAATTTAAAAGCAATGGCCCAGCGTGGGTGATGGCTGGTATAGCCACATTTTTCTTGCAACTCTAGTTCATTGAGCTTGACGACCATCCCATCAATTTCGTAGGCATAATCCTCTCGAACATTTTGCCAATGTGCACAAAAATCAGCTACCTCGCTGATGTTGTCGCAAACCGCCATTTCTACTTGAAGCTTGGGTACTTTAAAGCCCAATTGTTCGAGCATTCGGATCAGCTCATTGTGGGTGTTGAATTGAGGGAGTACGGAGGCACCTTGGGCATTGACGGCATAGCCCACTTGGTAGACAAAGGCATCGAGGGCGCGCTCTCGTACTTGCTTGGGGTCTTTTACGCGCAGGCCGCCTGTGGCGGCATTTCGAGGGTTGGCAAAAAGCTGTTCTCCATTTTTAGCACGTTTTTCATTTACCTTTTCAAATTGGTCTTTGCGAATAATCGCCTCGCCTCTTAGCTCTACTTTTTGGATTCCAAACTTAGAAAATTCTGCCATCAAGGGTATAGCGTTAATAGCTTTGAGGTTGGCCGTAATTTCATCTCCCATCGCTCCATTACCACGAGTAGCCCCACGCACTAGCTGGTCATTTTCGTATACCAACACTATTGTACCTCCATCATATTTGGGTTCTACACAATAGCTTAGGTTTTGATCTTCTTCCAAGTCCAACAATCGCTTAATACGTTGATCAAAATCCTGGAGATCTTCGGGGTTGTAAGAATTATCTAATGAGAGGGTTGGCGTAAGATGCTCTACGGTTGGGAAATCAGCGCTAAGGTCATTGGAAACCCGTTGTGTTGGAGATGTGGTACTAATCAATTGAGGATAGGCTTCCTCTATATCTTTGAGTATCTGAAAAAGCTGGTCATATTCATAATCGCTAACCACAGGTTGATCTAAGACATAATAGCGCCATTCATGATAGACGATCACCTCTCGAATTTCCTCGATCTGCTTTTCTAATCGCTGAAAATCAGCTGCCATCCCCTCTTGCAGCAATGCTTTGGTTTGATCAAATAGTTGTTTTTGTTGCGTTGTATTGTAAAGCATAAAATAGGACTTTGTTTGGATACAAAATCTGTTCAGCGAAAAAGTAGATTAAGGCTCTAGAATAGTTGCCCAACTATTTAAAAATTTGCTCCACGGCGGAGGGGCATTGCTCAAAGACTCGGTCTTTAAGTTCCTCTATAAAATTTTCTCGTTCGCGGTCGCTCATTCCACGGTTGTATTTTCTAAATGTAACCGCATAGCTAGAATCCAGTTTGAGAGGATATTGAAAGTCCTCTTGTATTTTGTAATCCCCATTTTGAATCGTTTCATTCATGGCACATTCACAAAATTCTCTGGCAAGACGATTTTTGATACGATTATCTCTGTAAACCGCATAGTCGACAGTGTAGATGAGTACGACTAAGAAAAAGACAACGGCTAGAGAGATCAAGGCTATTTGGATGATTCTTTCGCGACTCATGATAATAGTCTAAAGTTTAGTGTAGGATCAAGGAGTATCTGTAATTCATCCTACCCTAGGGGTTCGCCTTAGGGTAGGATGATTCTGTTACGAATGTACACAATTCTGGGCGAAGCAGGTTGTTTTTTAGTAGTTTTTTTATGGGGAATGATTTGCTGACTTTTTTTTTGTAGTAAAAAAAGTAGGATAAAGAGTTATGAACGCGTGTATATCAGACATACACACTCCTCAAAGCATAAACAGAAAGACTCTAAATCCTTCTAAATCAAAACTGCCCCTAGTTAAAAGACAACTTTGGGGAGGCATCAGCGCCTCGACTTAAAATTGCCATTGGTTGCTAAATTTGAGAAAGAGCTTGACGGTATTGAGGGCATCATAAATAGCACGGTGATGTTCTCCTTCAAACTCAAACCCTTCGCGTTCTAAAGCATTGCGTAGCCCAATAGCACGAGCAATACCTTTTATACGAGGATATTGATGTTTTAGGCTAATATGAGGCTGCACCCAATCGCTTTCCATCTGGTGATGAGCCGAGTTTTTAACTAAAATTTTTTTATCAAAAAAGCCCCAAGAGCAGAGCAGGTAATCTTCTCCATCCACGGCACCGATCCATTCTTGGAAGTCTTCCATCACAATCGGGAAAGTATCCGCCTGATTAACATCTATTTGCGAGATTCCAGTTAGATGCTGACAAAAATCGGAGAGGTTGGGATGAACCATAGGCCGAACAAAGCTTTCGAATCGGCTGACGACTGTCCCTTCTTCGTTAATTTTGACTGCCCCAACCTCTATCACCTCTTGCATTTTCCCTCGTCTTTCGCTTTCTGTATTCCAACAGGTTGCCTCCAAATCGTAAACAATAAAATTCATGTAAATATGGGTTCTTTAGTTGGCTCAGGTCAGCACTGCACAACAATATTATAGACCAACAGCTTTAGGCTGGCTGACAGGGTACATTCTCACTTTTGAAGGCCTATCATTCGTATAACTACATTGGGTAGTTGAACATAAAACAGTGCTTACTCTTCATCTTTCAGCAGATCTTGTTCATCTTCATCTGCATTGGTCTCCTCCAGAATTTCTTCATCCAGATCTTCTTCTTCAATTTCAAAATCATCTCTCAACATACCATCATCATCATAGTCGTCGTCCTCTTCAATAATTTGAACAGCTTCACTCACGGTCATTCGAACGAGGTAATAAATTTCTTCGGTGTCGAAAGGCAGAGCAGAGACTCGATTACCTTTGATATCGGTATATTTGAGTAAGTGCTGGGCAAAACCTCTGGGATAGGCCAGCTTAATTCGATCTTTCACCTCATCGGGTAGTGCCTCATAGTCTTTGATTACGCGTTTTTTAACAGCCATGACAATAAAGGGATTGGGTAAAAGAGTATAATTAGATGCAAGTATTTTTTACTCGCTCTACTATTACTTCTCTTACAAGGTTAGTTTTATAGGTTATAACACAGTAGAATATCTTAAAGCCTTCCAATACACTACTCTAATTATGAATGCTTTAATGGCACAAAGTTCAATTTTTAATCTATTAACGATCTAGAATCAACAGGGTTTAGCATTATAAATATAGTTGCATAAACCTTAGGCAAATGGTAGATCTTTATAAGAAAAAACTTTTGATGTGCTAAAGTTGCAATATCCCTTTGAAAAAAAAGAAAATTCTATTGATTTTATTCTTCTTTTGTTACTTCGATACTAATAATTTCTTCTGATTTGCTCAATACATTAGCGTAGCGATCCATGTGTAGGGTAATTAACTTATCCTCTGATTCAACTTGGATCTTATAGGTATAACGTCCTCCAACTTCTTGAGTAGCAATAACCGTTGAAATCAGCATATCTTTGTAATTCTTTTCAAAGAACTTGCGCATAGCCTCTGTAAAGGATTCGGGAGTAACTTCCATCATAGATTTGCTCCAAGTTCCATCATCCTCTAAATAAGCAGTAATATAGATATCATTATCTGCATCCCAATATTGTGCAGAATACAATCCATTTTCTTCTTTTGTCCAGATGACATCTTCTGCTTGAGGATATTTTTTCTCTAAGCCAATTTTTACTTTAGCGGGCACCTGTTCTTTTTCTAAATGAATAGGCTGTGCATTCAGCGACAAAATGCAGCCATTGATGCACAATAATAAAAAAATACATGTTAAGCATCTCATACTTATGTGTTTTGTATGATGAAGTAGTTAAAAAAAGCTATTTGTCCAATGAAACTAAGTACACTTTAATTTCAGGAAATGTTTCAAACCACTTCATTCTGTTCAAATAATTAGTAGAAATTTTTGAGGATGATCTACAAGAGCATCCCAAAGCCTACAAATTGCATAACTTACCTAGACCATTATAATACAGCATAGATCCCCAAATAGCAACACCAAGTATTACGCCAAAAGTATTCAGAATGTTACTTTTATAACGGATAGATTCCAATATCAAAAGCCTAGTATCGGAATTGTTGTACCGTTTCTACAAAAACTTTGACATGATCTAATGGTGTATCAGGGTAAACCCCATGCCCTAGGTTTGCAATATGATGTGGCCCCAAAACCCTCAGCATCTCCTCTACCCGTTTGCGTAAGTCTGCTGGTGAAGCATAAAGTGCGCAGGGATCCAAGTTGCCTTGCAATACTTGTGTAGCACCAAGTTTTTGACGTACCTCTGATGCGGGTACGGTCCAGTCTACTCCTACTACATTGCAGCTAGATTGGGCGATCTCAGGCAAGCTATGCCAAGCCCCTTTGGCAAAGATCGTAACAGGAACGCCTTCTGCTTGTATAGCGGCAGCAATGCGCTGGATATAGGGCAGCGAGAACTGCTCAAAAGTGGACTTGTTGAGTACTCCAGCCCAGGAATCAAAGATTTGTATTAAATCTGCCCCAGCTTTTACTTTATTTTTTAGGTAGGCGATGGTAGTACTGGTAATTTTATCGAGGAGTGCATGCGCCATTTCGGGCTCGGCATATATAACTTTTTTGGCCTTTGAGAAGGTTTTGCTCCCCTTGCCCTCAAACATATAGCAAAGTAAGGTAAAGGGTGCCCCTGCAAAGCCAATCAGTGGTACTCGCCCGTCTAGTTCTTTTTTGGTAAGTTGTAGGGCTTGGTAGACGTAGTCGAGCTCGGCAGCGGCGCTTGCGCCGCTTTGTAGCGCCTCGATATCCTGCATAGACTCGATGACTCTTGGGAAAAGAGGTCCCTGTCCTTTGATCATCTCATAAGGCAAGCCCATAGCCTCAGGAATCACCAAAATATCAGAGAAAATAATCGCAGCATCTACGCCCAACTCATCCACAGGCTGTATGGTAACTTCAGCAGCAAGTTCTGGTGTTTCTACCAACTCTTTAAAGCCGGAAAGCTTTTCACGAATGGCACGATATTGTGGCAAGATTCGCCCAGCCTGCCGCATCAACCAAACGGGTGGCCGCTCTGTTTGTGCTCCATTAGCTACTCGTAGTAGCAAATCATTTTTCAACATATTTTATTATTCGTTAATACTAGAACCTTTCTCGCTCCTGATAATATTTGTAGGTTTCAATTTGTGAGCGATAGGGTCTTCTAGAATCATCTAATTTATAAAAATTATTATGCTCTGCATCAATCACCCGAGCCTTTACATTATCCTTAAATTGCATATCCAAAAAGTCTCCAATTTCCGCTCTTAGTCTTTTATCATAAATAGGAAATGCACATTCAATACGATGATAGAGGTTGCGGGTCATCCAGTCGGCCGAAGATAAATAAATTTTTGGTTTCCCATTATTATGAAACCAATAAATACGAGAATGTTCTAAGAAGCGATCAACAATGCTGATAACTTCTATATTTTCACTAAAATCTGCTTGTTGAGGAACCAAACCACAAATTCCACGTATAATCATTTTAATTTTCACCCCAGCATTACTAGCTTGATACAAACGCTCGATCATTCGATGGTCTTGAATACTATTCAGTTTGATCAAGATTTCGGCCTTTTTCCCAGCTTTGGCATTCTTTATTTCAGCTTCAATTAGATCATAGATATTCTTCCGCATTCGAAACTGCCCCACCAACAAGTGCTTGAAGGGCCTTGGAGGCATCAGCTCATTTTCCAGATAGTCAAAGATCATGGCCACCTCATCTACAATACGAGGATCGGCGGTAAAAAAGCCAAAATCTTCGTATAGGGTTGCAGTACTTTCGTTAAAATTCCCAGTACTTAAAAAGCAATAGTTTTGGATCTTATCTCCTTCCTTACGGCTAATCATAGCCAATTTGGAGTGGACCTTGAGTTCTGGAAGGCTATACTTAACGATTGCGCCCCACTCTTCAAGTCGCTCGGCCCAGTACAAGTTGGCTTCCTCATCAAATCTTGCTTTGATTTCAACAAAAACCATTACTTTTTTTCCTGCCAAAAGTGCAGAACGCAAGGCAGCAATCACCTGAGAGTCTTTAGCTACTCGATATTGTGTTACTTTAATGGAGCTAACATTGGGATCATGGGCAGCCTGCTCCAAAAACTTGATGACATAGCTATAACTATGATAGGGAAAATGGAGGAGATAATCTTTCTTTTTAATCGCATCAAAAAGAATGGTATAGCGCTCTAATTTTTTATGTACTAAAGGGGGTAGTGGGGTATCTTTGAGATGGCTGAGCCCAAAGTCAGGGAATTTGAAAAGGTCGAAGTTGTTGTGATAGCGCCCTTCGGGCTGCAAGTCGGCAACTTTCACATTAAAAGCATGCATCAAAAATCGAAGACAATTGTCAGGCATCGCCCGGTCGTATACAAATCGAGTACTTACCCCAATATTTCGTTTGTTGAGCCCTTTTCGAATCTTTTCAATTAGATCTCCAGAGTACTCATCTTCCAAGTACAGTTCAGCATCTCGGGTCATTTTAAAAGAATAAGTGCCCTCAATACTGTAGCCAGGGAAAAGCATGGGCAGGGCATGGCGCACCACCTCATCTAAGGTAATAATTTCTTTACGCTTTTCATCTCTAGAGGGTAGCACCAAAAAGCGGGGAAAGCGATGTGAGGGGATTCTAACCACTGCATAACGTGGGCTATTGCCTTTAGTACCCAACACCACTGCCAAATAAAGCCCATTATTTACCAAAAATGTACGGATCTTATTTTTAACGATCAACATAGGATGCAAATAAGGAATAAGTTTTTCCTCGATAAGCCGATCCAAGTAGCGATACTGTGGTACTTCTAGCTCTGTTTGCTGTACGATATAGATGTTGATCGCTTCTAATAAAGGGATAATATGTTGCTGATAAATTTCGGTGAACTCTAACTGCTGATTTTTAACAGTTTCATTAATTTTATCTAGTATCTCTTCAGGGGGAAAGTCTATTTGACGCTTGGTTCTTTTTCCTAAACGAATTAGGCTTTTGATAGAGGCTACTCTTACCCTAAAAAACTCGTCGAGGTTGGAGGAATAAATCCCCAAAAACTTGATCCGCTCAAAAAGAGGTACAGAGGGATCTTTAGCCTCTTGCAACACTCGATAGTTGAAGGATAACCAACTGAGATCTCGATTGTAGTATGGAAAGGGTGTTGCTTGCTTGTCTTTTTTCATCTCAAGGTTGCTTTAGTTAGGCTTTCTTTAGAGTATGTCTAATCCTTACAAAGATAATAGCATTTCGCACTAAAGTTGTAACTCTTTCCCGAAAAATAAAAGACTTTTGAGATTCTAAATATGCCAATAGCCTAAATGCTGGGTAGTTGAGTGGCATGGACCTGTATGGGACAATGTTATATACTAAAGGAAAGATAACTAACCTGCTGGCAACTCTGCTACCTTATCTTTATCTTTTCGCTTCAAGAATTGCCCAATCCGTTTGAAAAAACCTTTAAGGTCTTCTCCCATTTCAGTAAATAACTCATTAAAAGAGTCAAACTCTCGTTCATAGGAGATTCCAGCTCCAGTGCGGATACGAGGACCAAAGAGGTCATTTTCAGAACGGCTATAGGCTCTGATTTTCACATTCCCCGACTTGGTAAAGGCATACTCCACAATAAAATCTCCCCCGATATAATTTTTCTGATTGCTGTTCAAATTCTGATTATTAAAATCAACATTTGCTCCGATACTTACGCGCAGGCGATCTTGCAAGAACATTTGATCCAACTGAAAGCCCAATTGAGAGCTTCCTTGAGCTAGTTGCCCTTCCTCCAAACGATAATCTACATCAAAATCCACACTGGAGATAAAATCCACATCCTCTACCACCTCAGATAGCAAATCGCTGATGTGACGAGAGAACTGCTGTGTAATCAGCTCGCTAAGGGTGTTGAAACTCGTAGTTGCCAAATCTACATTCACCCCAGACCCCTCCTCTGGCATAAACTGTTGTAGGGCAATTAGCCCAAACACCTGTCGATTGAGTTTACTCTCATCTTGCTGAATAGCACGTAGGGCCAATTTTGCAAGCGTAATAGCAGAATTGCTTTCCTGAGTATTAAGCTCTAGCCCAAAGTTAATATCGGGCTTCATCAAAGAGCCTTTCATATTCATAATCACATCTACATTCACAGGTCTATTGGCCTGATCTCTTAGCCCTGGGTTGGTTTCCAGTTCTTCCTGATAAGATAAAAGCAGGTTGTACAGTGTCGTTTTTTGGGTGTATTTGGCACTGAGATCAATATCTGCATTGAAGGGATCGCCCGACCAGCGAATCATTCCCCCTTCATCTACTTTAAAGTGTTTATTTAATAAATTGCGATAGGTAAACAAATAGCTTCCTTCTTTGATCACAAATAGCCCTCGCAGATCCATCTCTCCCGAAGCACTATACGTGAGGTGTAGATCCCCATTTCCACTACCTTCAATTACATCTCCCGCTTTTTCATCAATAATAATACGAGCCACGGCATCTGGGGTAGCGTTAATTTTCATATCTACATCAATACCACCTACCACTAGGTTCTTATTCTGTTTGGTACTATCCGCCTTGGACTGAGCCTTTTTGTCTACAAAGACGAGATAATCTACAGCTTGGTTGATTTCTACGGGGTCCATAATGGGAAGTACTAGTACACTTTTTTGAGCGGTAGATTTGCCTTTGCTAATCTCGGTATTAGTACGCCCCTCTACACTCAACTGCAACTTGGTAAAAGGGCCAGAGAAATTAGCAACTCCAGAGGCAAAAACCCTCCCATAAAAAGGCATATCGCTACCCGCCGTTGTGTTGAGGGCTAAGTTGTTGTTCATGACAATATTGAGGTCAATCCCCAAGTTCCTCAGATAGTTGTGTGTAATTTTTCCACCTAAATACCCTATGTTGCCCTCTTCATCCACCAGCTTAGTTCCTCCATTTACATAATACACCTTCTCATTAGAGGTTTTGATAGGCGTAAAGTTTTGACGATCCTCTAGGGCAATCTCTTTAAAGCGGTCTTCCATCAACATGTTGAGCCTAGGTTGGAAAAACAAAGAATCGTCCCGCAAACGCAGTATACTGTAATCCATAAAATAGCGCACATTCAGAAAATTGACGGTAGTAGCTACATCATAAATCTGAGCATCTCCTCGTATGTGGAGGTCGGGCAGAGTACCATAAATTCTAATTTTCTTAGCATTTGCATAGCCTTGGGTTTTGCTTAGTTGTCCCACCATAAAGTACTCTAAAATTTTGGCTTGCACATGCTCAGCTTTGACCTCAAGCTCCAGTAGGTAGGTTTTTCTTGTAGCGATTGTCAGTAGCAAATGCGGGAATAAATTTCTTAA
>CAZOLU010000098.1:0-11106 GCA_964580485.1 uncultured Saprospiraceae bacterium
GAGCCTTTTGTTGAGCTTCTTCCATTATAACATCTAGTTCATCAAGAATACTCTGTTCTGTCAATATAAAGTCAAGAGGTAGGTTGATTTCATTGACCCATTCTACATTACATGATATAGAACCAATGGCATCATCAGAAAGCTCTATTTTTATATATACAGTGTGTGCCACTACTTCAAGATAAACTGTTTCTGTCAGGTTGATTTCTGTGAGATTATCATCAGGTGTTGCTGCATAATTACTTGGGAAATCAAAATAGGAGTAAGTTGCATTTTTAAAGTTCAGGTTTTCCTCATTAAGAGTGGACTCAGGAGTCTCAGTTACCTCTAGATCTTTTTTACAAGAGGTAGAAAATCCAGCCAATAAACTGAATGCCAAAATAGGCAAAATAAAATTCTTCATAAAGTAATAATTTAAAAAGGAAAAATAAGAGTTAATTTTTATTGTCTCGTCAAGTACTCAACTTAGAAATCTTCTTCTACTACAACAGTGAAATGTATGTCAACCTTAACCATACACAAAGTTATTTTAAAAAAAACTATAAAAGAGTTACTTTATATTACCTTTTTTTAAATGAGATTTTTATGAAATGGATTAATACAGTATCTTTGTACATGCAACTATTTTGCATAAAGTTGCATCTCAAAAGATAGAGCTCAACCTGACATCTAATATAAAAATTAAAGCATATGCGCTTATCCTGTTCGCAACTACTCCGATTTTCGATTTTTGCTATTTTTTCGATACTTATTCTAAGTAGCTGTACTGAAGAACAACGGAAACGTATGGAGGTGACTCCTACGGCCTATGGTAGTGTAGATCAAGTTTATTTGGTTTGTGATGAGTATTTCTGGGAAAATTCAGAAATTGGAGATACTTTCCGTATGCATTTTGAAGCCCTCTACCCTGTGTTGCCACAACCCGAACCAATCCTGGATGTTCGTCATATTCCTAGTAAGAAGTTTAATAAGGTGCTCAAAACACATCGCACCATTATCATTATGGCAGACCTTTCGGACAAGGACGACCCTAGCACGATCTTGGTTCGGCAAGCCTTGGGTGATACCAAAATACAACGTGCCCGACAAGATGAACGCTATCGAATGGCAGTTCACCGTGATCGTTGGGCAAAGGGACAAACGGTGATCTATTGGTTTGCACCAGACAAACAAAGTCTTTTTGAAACCGTTGCCCGAGATTATAAGCGTGCCTTGAATATCATTCAAGAAGTGGATAGTGAAAAGCTACTTCAACAAGTTTATTTCCCAGGAGAAGCTGAAAAAATCAATGAACGCATTGTAGCTGATTACAACTTTGAGATAAGTATTCCAAAAGGCTATGTAATTGCCCACCGAGATAGTGTAGCCATGTGGTTGCGAAAAGAAACCAATAAGGTAAGTGCCAATATCTTTATGTACAGCTTGGAAAACCCTGAGCCCAATACCCTTTCGCCAGATAGCCTAAAGGCTATCCGCAATCGACTCACCAAAGACTATTTTTCAACTTGGGTGGAAGACTCCTACATGAAGGTAGACGACAAAAATCTCCCTGTGTACTATCAAGAAATTCAATTTGGTACACGCAAAGCTTCTCAAAGCCGAGGGACTTGGTATATGGTCAACGATTTTATGGGTGGACCTTTTGTCACTTATTTTATTCCCGACCCAGACAACAACCGTATTGTTATCTTAGATGGATTTGTACATGCCCCTGGGCAAAACAAACGCCCTGAGATGCGAAAGCTAGATGTTATCTTCTCTACCTTCAAATTGAAGGTGGCTGGCTAAGGGAATAGCATAGGGTCTGGCCAAATAAAGCTATAATCTAATGCCGTCTTGATCTTTTGATTAGCAACTATGGCAGATGGTTCTGTACTATCCTCTGTATAAGTGGGTACTTCTAGTCCAAGCTTTTGTGCTTGAAAAGGATAGAAATCACGGTGTAGGGGGTGTTGATCTGCACAAATATTAAAGATCTCCTGTCGTAGGTTTTGGGCAATAAGTTGGGTGAGAATCGCTACACAATCGTCTAAATGCACCAAGTTGACGGCCTTATCTCCCATGCTCAAATTCTTTTTACCTGCCATAAATCGCCCAGCTTGTCGGCTTCCTCCAACCAAGCCTGCAAAACGTAGAATGGTAAAATCCATAACCTTAGTAAACTGAGCTAAGACTTGTTCTGCGGTATATATGGCTTTAGCCGAATTGCGCTCAGGTTGGCAGGTTGTAGTTTCGGTCAGGATAGGCTCCGTCTTGTCATACACCCCCGTAGAGGAGGCAAAGATGACCCAAGGTTTTTGCTGCTGAGCAGTATGATGTGCTCGTATTTTTGAGAGCAGTTGTGCTATACGATTGGGGTAGGCGGCTATGGCCTCGAGATCACGCCGCCCGGGGGGAATGTTGACAAAAAAAACTGATGCTTCTAAAAGTGCAGGTGCCAGCTCCTCTAAGTCATTCAAGTTCATTAGATAGCTGTCGATCCCCTCTTTTTGTAGTGCCTTTTGTTTCTCCAAGCTACGTGTACTTCCCAGTACTTGATGTCCTTCTCGGAGTAAGGCTTTAGCTGTAGGCAATCCCAGCCATCCACAACCCAGTACACTAATTTTCATAAAAATAGAAGGCTTTTTTATATCAAGCTAATCTTTAATCTTCTCTTCTTTTTTAATGCTTGTACTATCTTCTAATCTACCAAGCAGTCCTTCTAGATACTTCAATTCTTCCAGTTTATTGTAATCATCTTTCCACTGTAAAGCGGTATTGCCGTTTGTTTCTAATTTGCCCATTAGCTCGGCAAAGAGGGAATCGCGCTCCAAACGAGAAAGAGAATCTTGCTCTAAAGCACTTTTGATCGAAGCAATCATCAAGGCCAGATCTTCATAGTCTTTACGATAAATCATAATACGAATCAGGCTATCATTTGCATAGACATGAGTCTCTTTTAGTTTACCTTCATCAGTATAATAGTGAATCATCCCCTCTCGTTTTCCTTCTGAGTAAATGATGGTATCTGTTCTTGCTGCACCATTGGCATGAAAATTCACCTCAAAATCAGGGTAGCCCTTTTCTGCATTATAATAAATGCGTTTTTTTAGCTGTCCATTGGCATGAAATTCTTGCAAATATTCTACAGGCATCCCACCCGACCATTGCGCCTCAAAAATCAGCGTACCATTGCTATCCCATTTTCGTTGAAAGCCATCAAGTGATCCGTTGATAAACATTTCTTCACTTTTCTGAAAAAGTGGCCGGCCGTCCTGATCGGTCCAATAGCTCACTACCTGATAGGAGGAGTCGCTAAGTCCAGTTTGCACGGTAATATTTTTGATATTTTCTATAGCAACTACGGTATCGGCTTTAAACTCGCCACCAGAGTTACCAAAAGAAGAAGAACAGGAATTACTAGCAAGGCCGATGACGAACAAGGGCATTAGGAGGTATAGTATTCTCATAGGTTTTGGAATCATTAGAAATGCCATATATTATACCTTATAAAGGTAAAGATTAGTTTTGGAAATGCCAATGCAGACTCATAGTTTTCCATTAAATTAATCTGAACACCCAATAAAGCATGAATTCTAGAACGTTAAGATCAGAAAGAAGGTCACTAATTTTCTGCAAAAGCTGTATCTTAATTTAAGGATTAGACGACAGCAATAAAAACCGTTCACATCAACTTCATCTAGCATCAGTTATGAGTAATTACTATAATTACGGAGATTCTGAAAAAGAATTTGAGGAGATTCGGAAACTGATTCTCAAACATTTAAATGCCGATTATTTCAATATTTCATTTCGGTATCAACTTGACAAACTTCCTCCAGAAATAGGAAAAATGCAAGCCTTGCAGGAACTCCTCATCAACTACTGTTATCGCTTACAGGAGCTCCCCCCCAATATAGGGCAGCTTCCCAAGCTTAGGTATTTACAAATCAGTAATAGTCGTAGTAAGGAACTCCCTGAAAATTTGGATCAGCTACAACAAATTGGGCGACTCAACCTTTCCTATCAATCTTATACAGATAAAAGCAATTGGGAGATGCTGGCTAGCTTAACACAATTGCAATCTCTAGATCTTAGTGCTAGTCTAAATCGATGTAAGCAAATTCCCCAAGCTCTTTTTCAACTTCGATCCTTAGAGTTTCTATATCTTTCGGAAAATAACCTAAAGCAACTGCCCAATGATTTTGCACAACTTCAACAACTACGGGTATTAGATTTGGGGCATAACAACTTTAGCACCTTTCCTGAAGTTTTACTAGAACTCCCTCAGCTTGAAACCTTAGTCATTAATGCCCAAGCTATCAATACTTTACCCAAGGAAATTTTGGGGATGCCTGCGCTGAAAGAATTGAAGGTAAGTGGCAAGGATACTCGGCGTTATCCTAATGTGAGTTTGATGGAAAAGCTCTTTGCTCAACTTCAAAAGCGAAGTTTATCTTTAGAATATGCTCATTTCTTACTTAAAATTCTACAAGATCCCGAAGAACTGCAACAACTAGATGAAGCAGAGTTGGTAGATATTCTAAATAGCGACATCGAAGTCCTTGTAGTACAGGCCCTACCCTTATTGGAAGAAAAACTACGCAAACGCAAGCCCTCCCCTCTAAAAGCAGGAGATCGAATTGTCATCAAAGGTAAACTTGGTGGTAAAAAGTCAACGCTTAAAAATCGCATCAAATCTCTTGATATTCAAACTGGTGTAAAACTCAATGCTCAAACCACCCACCTTGTGCTTGGGCGATTTCCTAAGTTGAGTTGGTCCAAGCTACAGGCTAAAGTAGAAAGCCTCTCTATTCTGACAGAAGCTATGCTAGTGGAAGATTTAAATAGGTTGGAAATGCCCTACTTGTTGGAGGCCGAGGGGAAAAATCATAGCCAGTTGGAGCATATTAGAGCCTTATTACAGAGCGGTCAGGAAGATAATATTCTTTTAGCTTTTGAAATTCTACATGGAGGGGGATTTCCTCAGGAGCTTGTTACAGATCTTTTTCTGCTTTATAAAGAAACCAATCGGCCAAAGATCCGTCGTGAAGCACTACACTTTATCAATCAATATGGGCCTTCTGAGTTTGGAATGGCCGTAAAACAGCGACTAAGTGTTTTTGGTACTTGGGTAACAGAAGCAACCGTTTGTAAAAACCTGCTTTACTATTGTGAGGCTGGAAATTTGAATCGCAAACAGGTGGTAGATTACCTCTACAAAAAGCATAAAAAAGGAGCTTCCTTTGCCTTACTCCATCTCGACTTGGAGGATAAAAAAGCTTTTTTTGCTGATGACTTGAAAAAAGAACGCTTAAATCTTTCTGGCTTAGACCTCACACAACTTCCTAAGGACTTAGCCAAGATGGGCACGATTAGGGAGTTGAATTTATCCAATAATTATTTTTCTAATTTACCAGAATTAGTATTTACAGATTTGAAAGATTTAGAAATTCTGAAACTTCAAACTATGCTGTATATGGGACGTTTCCCAGAGCGACTGCTTCGAATTCCATCCCTAAAAAAAGTGGTATTGAGTACTAAATATCGAAATATGCCTAGTAAGAAAAGCTTGCAGGAATCGGGTTTAGTTGTTGAATATCTTCGGCCTTACAGAGATGAGTATTATTAACACTACAAGGGGGCTATCCTCATACCTGGGCTATTTCTAAACTTAGGCAAGCACCTTTTTATAAATTTCCAGCAATTTTTCACCATGCCTAGGTTTGCTAAAATGAGCTTCAATATGCTTTCTACTTTTAGGTAAGTAATCCCAATCCAAGATGGCTTTCATTTTTTGGGCATAACTATCTACATCCCTTTCTTCAACCAAATAGCCATGCTCTCCATCTACTACTACCTCAGGGATACCCGCATGAAAGGTAGAAATAACGGGTAGCTCCATAGCCATTGCTTCGATGATGGCATTGGGCATTCCTTCTGTATCTCCGATATCGCTTACAATACTATGGTGCACAAATGCATTGGCGCTTTCCAGTAGGGCTTCTGCTTCCTGAATATTCACCCAACCCACAAAGCGTACCTGCTGCTCAATTCCTAAATCCTCTGCAAATTTTTTCAAGTCTTCTAGTGGCTCTCCAGCACCCGTAAATACAAGTTCTACGGCCTCATTGGGACAGAGTTCTGTTAATTTTTTAAATGCCTGAAGTGTGTAAATATGCCCCTTCTTTTCATTTAGAGAAGATACTTGTACAAAGGTAAATGGCTTTTTGGAATGCTCATAGCTCTGTCTTGCAAAATTGCCTAGCTCTACCCCATAAGGTAGAATATTTTGATGTTTAAATACAACCCCTGCTTTTTTTAGATTGTTGGCTAAAAAATGGCTACAAATGATGGCATGAACATTTGAAAATTTACAAATGCGTTGAATACTAGATAAATACTTAGCTTTCCGGAGTTCGCTACTAGCATCATAACCATGAAAAGACACAAAAAGAGGAAGATCTAAATCTTCGAATTGATCTAAAACTCGCACTGCAATAGTACCAAAATGGATATGGAATAAATCTGGCTTAAACTCAGCAATGATACTTTTCAACTCTTTGGCAAAAGACTTTAATCCCAAACCCAAACTATTGGCCATTTTCAAAGACTTCCCAACTAAGGGATGCTCATAATGCTTAACTATTCGATAGTTGATACCGCTTAGATCTAAATCTTCAAATCTTTGTGGAGAAAGGACTAGTACTTCATACCCCTTCTTGCTTAGATAATCAATCTCATTAAAGATGAAGGTTTCTGTTCTAAAACCTAGATTTTGCCAATAGACTAAAATTCGCATCGATTTATTTTTTTTAGAACCTGAATAAACAAGCTACATAATCCAACACAAAACACTAATAATCAAATAATTAAATTCCAAAAAATTCATTCGCCACCTCATATAACCGAAGTCTAAAGATAGACCTTTTTAAAAGATATTTCCAAATCCCTCTTGACTTTCTGTTGAAAAAGGGAATAGATTTGTAGCAGTGTTTGTAAATTTTTCATTCTAAAACTCTTTTATTATGCCCCTACCCCAATTTCCAGAACAACTGCTACACTACATTTGGCAGTATCGTTTATTTGACCATCATAATTTATGTACTAGTCAGAAGCAACAACTCAAAATTACAACAACTGGCGAGCTGAATCCTGCCGCAGGACCTGATTTTGAAAATGCAGAAATTAAACTAGATGGTTTAGTTTGGCATGGTGCCGTTGAAATTCATATTCGTAGTAGCGATTGGCTTCGGCATGGGCATCAGCGAGATGCAGCCTATGAGCAGGTGGTGCTTCATGTGGTGTATGAGCATGACCAAGAACTAGAGATGACTGATGGTCGTTTGTTGCCAACACTAGAGCTTAAAGATCGTATCGCCCCTGAACTTTTACAACGCAGTCAGAGCCTGCTAGCATCTAAAGCACAAATTCCATGTGCTGCTCAAATTCATTCTATTGATAAAAGTAGTATGGTTCACTGGCTGACGCAACTAGCCACAGAGCGGCTCCAACAAAAAATCGCCCCGATACTCCTTGCATTAGAACATCAACAAAATGACTGGTCAACGGTATTTTATCAACAGCTTGCCCGAAGTTTTGGGCTGCTCCACAATGCCGAAGCGATGGAGCAACTTGCCCGGCGGCTTCCACTCAAACTCTTGGGGCAATATCATCAGCTTTGGCAGCAAGAAGCCTTGGCCTTTGGTCAGGCAGGTTTGCTAGCAGGCCACTTTCAGGAGGCCTATCCCTTAAAGCTACAAAAAGAGTATGGCTATTTACAAAAAAAACATGGGCTAAAGCCCATGCCCACGCATAGCTGGAAATGGAAGGGGATGCGCCCCTCTAGCTTCCCGACCTTGCGGATTGCCATGTTGCTAAGGCTCTTGCAACAGCCCTATCTGTTTAGAAACTTGGTCGAAGCTCAAGAGCTAAAGGACCTTTGGCCATTATTCAAGATAGAGCTGGATGCCTATTGGTGCACACATTACAGGCTAGAGATCGTGGCTAAACGCTCTTACAAAAAGCGGCTGAGCCGCCATTTTTTCGAGCAAATTGCCATTAACGCACTCATTCCAATGCTCTTTGCTTATGGTCAGAAAATGGGGCAGGCGCATTTCTGCGACAAAGCACGCTCTTGGTTGACACAACTCAAAGCAGAACAACATCATATTGCTCGAGAATGGGAAGATTTGGGGCTGGAAGCTAACCATGCATTAGAGTCCCAAGCACTCTTGCAGCTCAAAAAAGTATATTGTGAGCAAAAACGCTGTTTAAAATGCCACATTGGGCAGTTGCTACTCAAACAAAGTGGATGAAAAGCTTTCGCCTAGCAAAGCATAGCGATAGTGATCTTCCCACTGACCATTGATTTGTAAAAACTGGCGAGCAAGTCCTTCTTTTTCAAAACCTAGCTTTTCTACTACACGTTGGGAAGCTTTGTTTTGGGGCATGATGTTGGCCTCGATGCGATGTAGACCCCAAACCTCAAAGAGGTAGCGGTTGCTTAGCGCAATAGCTTCTGTGGCAATGCCCAAATTATTGAAGCGTTGATCCACTTTATACCCTAAAAAGCAGGAGCAAAAAGGGCCCCAGACCATATTGGAATAGGTAATGTCTGCAATAATGTGCTGAAAAGCTCGATCACTTTGATGAAAGACAAAGAAGCGCAACATTTTTTTCTGCGACATTTCCCACCACTGAGCACTTAGTCGGCGTTCTACTTCTTCCAAATCAAAATAGCGACTAGGCCAAAGTGGGCAGAAGGGCTGAAAAAAATCTCGATTCCGTCCTAAATAGTCGGCAACCAGCTCTGCATAAGGTCGGTTGAGGGTACGAATATGTAGGCGATTGCTATGTAGAGATATATTCATGCTAATCCTCTTTTCCTAAAGTCATGGTATACTTGGCTACTGCCTCAATTTGAGCCTCTGATAATATGTTTTTGTAGGGCTGCATTGCTCCTTTTCCATTAGAAATATGTAAAATGCGTTCTTCTAGACTGAGCTCTGAGTCAGGAATAGCTTTAGCTCCATTCAAGCCCATTTTGCCATCTACTCCATGACAGAGCCTACAATGGGTTTTATAAATTTGATAACCCGAAATCTTTTTTTCGCCCCCTTCATCCTCTGAAACGTTAGGATTAGAAGTATTACAAGCGGTAATTAGTATTACTATAATTAAAAATAATAATCCTTTAAATTTTTGCATTAAAACTATTATTTATGGAACTTATCAAAGCATTTTGTATATTTATTTAAATATCCAATGTCAAATTTAATAACAATCCTAGATACAGAGTGTTTTTATGAAGTTTCTTATTTATAACCCAAAAAATAAATCTCTATGAGTCCATTTTTAATTGTAGCTATTGCCTTTGCAGCATTTATTCTTTTCTCTTCTATTCGTATGGTAAAAGAACGAACTGCTATTGTGATAGAACGCCTTGGAAAGTTTAATCGTATTCTCAAGCCAGGGCTAAACTTTATTGTGCCGTTTTTAGACAAGGCTAGTAAGCGGATTAACCTAAAAATCAAGCAAATGAATGTGCATATTGAAACCAAAACCAAAGATAATGTCTTTGTCAAACTACAGGTTTCGGTGCATGTACAGGTGATGGCTAGCCGAGTTAAGGAGGCCTACTATGAGTTGGACGACCCCTATGCACAGATCTCCTCTTACATATTTGATGTAGTTCGGGCAGAGGTTCCCAAATTGGAGCTGGATGATGTGTTTGTGCGTAAGGATGATATTGCGATTGCCGTTCGGCATGAATTATCTGACAATATGGAGCAGTATGGGTATCAAATTATTAAGACCCTAATTACCGATATTGATCCAGATGGTATGGTTAAAGAATCTATGAACCGGATCAATGCTTCTCGCCGCAATAAAGAAGCTTTGGCAGAAGATGCGGAAGGTCGGAAAATTGCGAAAATTAAAGATGCGGAAGCGGAAAAAGAATCGAAACGCTTACAGGGTGAAGGGGTAGCAGAGCAGCGTTTGGCCATTATCAAAGGTTTTGCAGATTCTGTAGAGGACTTTAGTAATACCTTGAGTGATGTTTCGCCTATCGAGATTATGCAGTTTGTGTTACTTACCCAACATTATGATACGATTAAAGATATTGGGGAGAAAAACTCTTCGATTTTGGTTCCCTACTCTCCAGGATCGCTACAAACCCTCCAAGAGCAAATCTTAGAAGGTTCGGCCTTGAGCAATGAGTTGAGTAAGATGAAAATCAACGTGGAGGAGGAGCAAGCGAAGGAAGACCGTAAAATTATGCATGAGGGGGAGTATAGCAAGCAGATTTTGGATGCCGACAGAGATGAGAGGTCCTAGTTGATCTCATGTTTAGAGCATGCTCTTAATGATAAAGGGCAGAAGATCCTGTTTAGAATCTTCTGCCCTCTTTTTTGATGAGCCTAAAGTTTAGTCCTCTCCTAAAAGATCTTCTAGATCTTCATCAGACGACCCTTTGCCTTTCTTTTTAGATTTTTTACCTTTCTTTTCCTTAGGTGCTGCTTTTTGCTCTTTTCGGTAAGCTTTCCAAGCGGCCCATTCTTCCTTTCCAATAGCGTCTAATGCTTTGAGGGCGGCTTTACGTTCTTTTTGGATGCGCTTGCGCTCGGGGCGGTAAGCTTCTTTTATTGCATCTTTGTTGGCTTTACGATCTGCTTTGTTTGGGTACTTTTCACGAATTTCTTTTTGAATTGCCGACATCTGCTTGGCAGCAGATAAATTGATTTGATAAACTTGCTCTTTGGTAGCGTCATCTAGCTTCATCACTTCTGCCATCTTGTCGCTAAGTTGCTGTGCAGACTGCTCGGGCGCTTTTGCTTTCTTTTGGGCGGAAACTGTCCAAATAGAGCTGAGCACTAAAAGAAGGCTCAAAAAAATTGTTTTCCTCATGTTTCTAAAGTTTAAGTGGTTATTATTCTTGAGTTCATATTCTTGGCGTATTTGCTATTATTGATTAAAACTGTGCCAATTTTGACCTTATTGAGCATAAATTTTATTTTCACATCCATTCATAAAAAAACCTCTCGACTTATGCCAAAAGGTTTTCATTTATTTAGAGCATGTTTAAATTTCTATCTACTTGTTAAATTCCAGTCTTTTGCCCTG
>CAZOLU010000099.1:0-11043 GCA_964580485.1 uncultured Saprospiraceae bacterium
TAGCCAAGAGGAGGTTCGACTTGCCCGATTGGTGAAAATGGGCGATGAGCAAGCCCTACACGAATTGATCCGTGCCAATCTCCGCTTTGTAATTTCCGTTGCCAAACAATATCAAAATCAAGGATTAGCTCTAAGTGACCTTATTAATGAAGGCAATATGGGTTTGATTAAAGCTGCTAAGCGTTTTGATGAAACCAAAGGCTTTAAATTTATCTCCTATGCGGTTTGGTGGATTCGCCAGTCTATCCTCGCAGCGATTGTTGAGCAGGCGCGGCTTGTTCGTTTGCCGCAAAACAAGGCGGGCTCTTATCACAAACTAACCAAAACTATACAACATTTTGTACAACGTTTTGAACGAGAGCCTTCTGAAGAGGAGTTGGCAGATTTACTCGATATGCGGGTTAAGGATGTTAAACGATTGTTGGAGCTTTCAAGTCGACATGTTTCGGTAGATGCTCCTTTGGGAGCTGAAGCTGTAGAAGATGGGCAAACGCTGTTAGATAGCCTAACTTGCTATGCAGAGGAATTACCTGAATCTCGTATGATGCATGAATCTGTACATCAAGAGCTTTATGACCAACTCAATAAACTCAGCGAGCGTGAGCAAACGGTTTTGAAAGCTTATTTTGGACTGAATGGTCACCAACCTATGACTTTAGAGGAGATTGGCTATCTCTGTGATCTTACCCGCGAGCGGGTACGGCAAATCAAAACAAGAGCTATTCGCCGCTTGCGCAAAATCTCTAATCAAGAGGCCTTGCGAGGCTATTTGGAGCAGTGTTAGACAACTAACTGAGAAAATATCTAGTCGTTGCAGTTTATGGGGAGTATAGCTCCATAAACTGCATGCTATTGTCGTCTAGCCACAAGCAAGACCTTTTACCCAAAGGGCAATGGTCTAGATAATTCCTCTACGCTAAAGTTAAACCTTTAGCTGTTAGCATTGTTTTACCCAACATATTCTATAAATTGACAGTAACCTAGCCCTAGCCTTTCTCCGAAGGAGTCAAAGAAGGCTAGGGGGCAAGAAAACAGACTAAATAGTTACAATTTAAGCACCATCAAATCCATACACAGAATATGAATATTGGCGAACAACTCCCCGAATTTGAATTACTTGATCAAAACAACAACAAATTCAGTAGCCAGAGTCTTTTGGGTGCTCCTTTTGTTCTTTATTTCTACCCCAAAGATGATACTCCGGGCTGTACTGCTGAGGCTTGTGGCTTTCGAGACCACTATGAAGCTTTTGAAGAAATAGGGGCTAGGGTAGTGGGGGTAAGTGCAGATAGTCCAGAAAAGCATCAGCAATTTGCTGAAAAGCATCGCTTACCTTTTACCCTGTTGTCGGATAAGGGGAATGTTTTGCGTAAAAAATTTGGCGTACCTAAAAGCTTTTTTGGCCTATTGCCGGGGCGAGTAACCTATATTTTTGATGCAGAGGGTAAACTGCTACATTCTTTCAATTCCCAATTAAAGATCAATCAGCATATCAAAGAAGCCTTAGACTACCTCAAAGCGCATCTGTAGTAGGTCAAGACACAACAATAAAAAAAAGAGGGGCGATCTTTTTATCCAAAGAAGTCGCCCCTACACACTATAGCAAAATTAAAATCTAGTTTTTCATTTTCTTTTTCATCTCTACGGCACTAAATGCAATATTTAGAGCAACCACCAGCAAGGCAATAATCAAACCGTAGACTACAAACATCCAAGAGTGATTCGACCAAGTTAGTGGTAAATAAGGAGCTCTTGTTTCTTTTGGACGTTTAATTGGATTGCTAGCTGCTTCCTCTTTCACACGTTTAGATTCTACCTCCATAAAGGCAATGATATTGCGAACATCATCATCCGAAAGGTCTTTATGATCTGGCATAATTGTATTGAATTTGGCATAAATCGCCTGTGCATCTTTATCGCCAGAAGCGATAAACTCCTGAGAACTTTGCACAAATTTGATAATCCATTCTTCCTTACGTTTTATATGCACATCCATCAACGCAGGTCCTGTGAGGTCCTGTTTGAAATTGTGGCAGGAAGAACAACGTTTTTTAAAAATAGCTTTACCCGCTTCTGCATCAGGTTCTGCATTCAAGAACCCTAAAGGGAGTAAAATCATTAAAAATAAGATCAACTGTTTCATGGTAGAAAGTTATTTCAGCCTACTAAGCT
The DNA here is from genome assembly GCA_964580485.1 of uncultured Saprospiraceae bacterium. Taxonomy (GTDB): domain Bacteria; phylum Bacteroidota; class Bacteroidia; order Chitinophagales; family Saprospiraceae; genus Saprospira. The sequence continues at coordinate 2,173 of CAZOLU010000099.1, forward strand.
TGGGTAGTAGGTAAGTAATGAGTCATAATTAGTTTAATATATAATCAAGTGAGCTTTTTGCGAATTAGTGCTCTACTTTTTGCCACAGGCAAAAGCCAGCGCAGTTCGCTTCGCTCATGTTTTTCGCCTTGTACTTCATCAAAAATCTCAGTGATTCTAGTAAAAACTAATTCTACCCCATTACTTAATAGTTTTTTAATATCTTTAATTAAAAGTTGTACCTCGTACTTGCTGGTTCCATCATAAAAACCACGAACATAGCCTTGCTGATCGACTAATACGAGATACTGAGAATGAATAAAATCTTCGGGGCCTCCACCGCCATCACTTGCTGTAATACTCAACTGGTTTCGGGCAAAACGGTAGATCTCGGTTTTATCTCCTGTCACAAACTGCCAAATATCAGATACAGCACCAAAAGCGGTAGCAAATTGCAACAAACGCTCAGGGGTATCATACTCGGGATTGCAGGAGAAAGAAATCATTTTGACCTGCTTGTTCCCTAGAAATTCAGCTTGTACTGCTTCTAGGTTATGCGTCATTTCTGGGCAAACCGTAGGGCAGGTGGTGAAAAAATAATTACCTACCCAAACCTTTCCTTTTACAAATTCGATGCCTAGGGGTTGATGATCTTGATTGGTGAATTCAAAACTTGTAATAGGTTGGATACCCTTGTTTTGAGCAGCTTTCAAGCTTTGAGCATAGGCCTTTTTCTTACCATAATAGGGTAAATCGGCTTTGCTGTTGTTCCATGCCCAGATCATATAAGCCCCACCACCTAAGATGAACACTAAGGTGAAGAAGATCAGCGTGGTACTGTATTTTTTTAATACTTGCATGTTGATGGTTTTTAGGAGGGGAGGGCAGGCTGTGGCCTGCCCAACTCTATTTATTCTTCCTTACTCAGTAATCTTTTATCTACATCCTCATTTTGGCTAACTTCTTCTTTTTCGGGAACCACCAATTCGTTTTCTGGTACCGGATTGTCAGGCAAATAACGAGGTGCCCCCTCTCCAGTAAATTTGAATACATCTAAAAATGCAGGAACATAAGCCAATACAATAACTACCCCCATAACTGCCAACCAAGGGCGGAAATTATTCAACAGGGCAATACGTGGCTCTTTGTGCAGTGGTTCGGCTGCATCAAATTCTACAATATCTTCACCCACTCTTTTGCTTACCAAAGTCCCTACCACTGAAATAGTGTAAAAGACAAAAGCCAAGGTCATGATGATACCTCCCCAAAGTGCCAGCTCTGTGGTAGGCACCCATTCAGGCTTGAACAGTGGGCTTTCAGGATTGGTATAACTCAACCCTAGGTTGGTCCGACGAGGTTCTCCTCTCAAACCTCCCCACATCAAACCCGTGGAAAAAATTAAAATACCAATAGCCCATAAATATGGAGTCATTGCATATAGACGCTTGAATTTGATTTCCTTTCCAGTTGATTTTGCAATCATATGTAAAGACATTCCAATAATAGCCAAGAATACGGGGCCTGCAACCGTCATGTGAAAATGCCCTGGGAGCCATGCAGTATTATGAACAATATTATTCAACTGATAAGAGGCATTCACCAACCCTGTCAATCCTCCAAAAATAAAGAGAATCAATCCCATGATTAAATACCCAAAGAGTCCGTTGTTTTTATCAAAATAAGGTAACTTAAACATCCAATCTATCCAAGTTCTTGCTCCACGCTTACGGGCAGCATATTCTAAAGAAGCTGCAATGGTAAAGGCAGTAATAAAAGAAGGGAAAGCTACTCCAAAGGTCAATATGGCCTGAAACAATTTAGTCCCTTGAGATAAAGAAGGTTCTCCAAATTGATGGTGTACCCCTACCGGAATAGAAAAGATCAGGAATAAAAAGAATACCAAGCGTCCTGCATTCTCGCTGTATAATTTACCTCCTGCAATTTTAGGCAACATCGCATAAAACATTACATAAGAAGGTAGGAGCCAAAAGTAAACCAAGGCATGCCCAAAGAACCAGAAGAGGGTTCTAGAAAGTGGTACATTGATCGTTTCTACCCAGCCCATAGACCAAGGCAGCAATAACACCAGCACTTCATAAGCTACCGGAAGTGTACATACAAACCAAACTATAAAGTTCACGATAGTTCCTAGTATAGCCAAAGGCATCTTCTCTTCAGGATTTTCCTTTTTCCATTTGCGGTATTGGGCAATCCAATCAAAGAGCGGAATCCAACTACCCACAAGCAACAACGCTGCTCCAAAATAAAAAGCTGGATGTGCTTTTAGAGGGGGGTAAAAGGTGTAAAGGACACTAGCCTTACCTGCTAGCATCGCCCAAGCCGCCATACCCGTACCTACAAACATGAGAATTAAGGAAAGCCAAGCTACTTTGATATTGGGTTCTCGTTTTAAAAAATAGGCCACACAGGCATGACCAAAGGCTACTGCAAAAAAGGTGGTCAATACAATGGCATTGATCATTCCATGCAGGGTCAGACCTTGATAATAGTCTAGCTTCATCATACTCGAAGCACTCAATAAACCTGCACGGTAAATAACTTGCATCAAACCATGATAGATTCCCAAGGTGAGTAAGGTCAGGGGAAACAGAAGTTCGATGAGTAAAATAATTTTTAATTGTCTGCTGATTTTCATGATTTTAGAGTCTCTTGGTTGTAGTTAGGGTAAGCGCCCAACCACAGTAGGTTATTATTTTGGATAATTTACAATAATTTCACCTTGCATATTCTGATGCCCTGTGCCACAATACTCATGGCAGACAACACGGTATACCCCAGGTTCGTCTAATTTGAAAGTTGTTTGATTGATCCCTCCAGGTACGGCCATTAGGTTGACCCCTTTCTTCTCAATGTGAAAACCATGCACCACATCTTTGGAGGTCAAAAACATTTCTACTTCAGCTCCTACTGGTAAAAAAACTTCAGCAGGCTCAAAAGACCACATCCCCGCAACATAATAAATCTCATAATTGGTACTATCTACCTTTTTGGCATGTGGTTTTTTAAAGGCCCCATCATAAGGGACACAAGCAGGAACATCAATAGATCTTGCATTGGCAGCATATAAAATAGCCATGATAAATACCCCTACAATGGCTGCTGTCCAGATCATTATTCTAATTTCCAGTTTGTCCATTTTCTAAATTTTATCTAACATCATATAATAAACACCAAACCAAATGACTGCCGCCAAGACCAACAGCATTAAAAAAAAGACCAGTGCACCGACTGGCTTAAAGTTTTCGATTTCCTTTTCCATAAAGAGTTTTTTAGTTGTGAATAAGCCTGAATAATTGAGCTATGGAGTTATCTGAATATATGTAAAAAAAGCATATAAAAAGTCTGCTAAACCCCACCATTACTAGCTATAAGCAATACAAAACTCGTAGAAAAGAAAAAAAAAAATAATGAGGGCAGTCAGGTTAGAAAATGATCGTCGTCAGTTTTTTTAGAGCTTTAGGGCAGTGTAGAAATCTATTTTTTATAAAAAACTGATTCTTATTGTTTAATCCTGTTACAATCTGTAAATTTGTTAGAGGCTAATATGCTTGTTGAAGCAGTTTCCTTTCCCCAATCTTATAGGACTCCTTTTTTCTCGAGCCCCAAATTACACTAGCTATGAAAAGATTATTACCCTTATTTCTGCTTTATTTTACCATGTTTGTTGCCCCTTCAATTGCACAAGAAAAACTACCTGCAATTTGGAGTGAGCTCAGCCCCACGCAGCTTCCTGAATCGGATCAGCGGTATATTTTCCCTGAACAATACCGTAGTTTTCAAGCTGATTTAGGTCAATTAGGGGATTTGTTGACTACGGCACCTATGGAACGCACGATTGTAGCGGAAAAAACACAGACCTTAATCCCCCTACCTATGCCCGATGGGAGCATTGAATATTTTGATGTAGTAGAATCGCCTATTATGGAGGGCGAGCTGGCTGAAAAGTTTCCTGAGATCAATACTTATGCTGCTGTTAGTGTTAATGACCCTAAAAAGTATGCCCGTATTGACCTTACTCCTAAAGGCTTTCACGCTATGATTTTGGTTCAGGGGCAGAGTACGATTTATATCGATCCTTATCGTTTGGGTGATGATGTGGAATACTACCTCAGTTATTATCAGAAAGATTATTTACCAACAGGGGAGCAAGGCTTTCTTTGTAAAAACTCAGATGCCGCTGTACCTCAGATTAAAGGACATCAGCACCAACATTCTACTGCTGCTCAAAAAATCCCTTTTGGCAACTGTGAGCTCCGAAATTTTCGTTTAGCTGTTGCTGCTACGGGGCAATATACCAATTTTCATGGGGGTGTTGCAGGGGCATTGGCTGCACAAGTGACTACCATTAATCGTGTAAATGGAATCTTAGAGCGGGATTTAGCCGTTCGCTTGAACATTGTTGCCAACAACAACCTCATTATCTTTACTAATTCAGGGACTGACCCCTACAGTGGTGGTTTCCCTACTATGATTGATCAAAATCAGACGGAACTGGATGCTACCATCGGTACTGCAAACTACGATATTGGACATCTCTTTCACAGAAGTAACCCTGGAGGGGGATTAGCTGCAGTGGGTGTGGTTTGTAATGCAGGCAATAAGGCCCGGGCAGTTAGTGCTCGCAATAACCCAGTAGGAGACCCCTTTGATGTGCAAATTGTTGCCCACGAATTTGGTCATCAATTCAACGCCCGTCATGCCTTCAACAACTCTTGTAGTGGGAATCGAACAGATGTTACGGCCAATGAGCCTGGTAGTGGAACTACGATTATGAGCTATGCCGGAGTTTGTGCTCCGAATATACAAGCTATTTCCGATGATTACTACAATGGCTTGAGTTTGGAGTATATGCACGCTTTTCTGAATAGCGGATTTAGCAGTTGTGCCAATATTACAGCACTGGCGAATAATAGTCCAAGTGTAGCAACCCCTACAGATACCGCATACATTCCCGCCAATACGCCTTTTGCCTTGACCGCTATTGGTTCGGACCCAGATGGGAATGCGCTAACTTATTGTTGGGAGGGACTGGATACCGTTCCATCTACCATGCCACCTTTAGCAACTTCGGTAGATGGGCCTATGTTTCGCTCTTTAGCTCCAAGCAATAGTGCTACCCGTTATTTCCCCAACTTAGCCGATCTGGCTGCTGGAGGGCCTTTTACTTGGGAGGTTTTGCCTTCGGTGAGCCGGGCCTTGCATTTTCGAGTAACGGTACGTGATAATGTAGCAGGCGGCGGCTGTGCTGCTTTTGACGATATGGTGGTCATGGTGGATGGAACTACTGGCCCCTTTATGGTAACTTACCCCTCTGCTACGGGGATCAACTGGACTGGAGCTACTACCGAAACGGTTACTTGGGATGTGGCTGGTACCAACACTGGTAATGTGGCTTGTGCTACCGTAGATATTTTACTTTCTACGGATGGGGGATTAACCTTCCCAACAATCTTAGCTACCAATGTTCCCAATGATGGTAGTCATCCGATCTCAGTTCCTAATATCAATAGTAGTACTGCTAGAATTATGGTACAATGCCATGAAGGTACCTTCTTTGATATTTCAGATAATAACTTTAACATTACGACCACAAGTTTTGACTATACCATTACCGTAACCCCCAACCCCCAAACGATCTGTTCTCCTAATGATGCGGTGTATACCATAGATATAGGATCCATAGGAGGGTATACAGACCCCGTTAATCTCAGTGTCAGTGGAGTACCTGCTGGAGCTACGGCTAATTTAGCTGCAAACAATATCACTCCGGTGGGAAATACCAATCTGACGATTTCTAATATCGCAGCACTAACCCCTGGTGTTTACAATATGACTCTAACGGCGCTAAGTACTTCTAATACTAAGACTATTTCTATTCAAATGCAGGTGAATGCAGCCGCTCCTGTGGCGGTAACACTACAAAGTCCACTCAATGGGGCTACTGGAGTCAACAACCCCGTCAGCTTTGATTGGTCAACAGCTCAGGGGACAAATGTGAGTTATGACATTGATATAGCAACAGATGCTAGCTTCAGCAACATTGTGGATAATGCTTCGGGACTAACTTCCAATGCTTACACCTCTACGGCTTTAAATCCAGGAAATCAGTATTTTTGGAGAGTTACGGCAAGTAATTCCTGTGGGCTAGGTGCAACTTCTGCTACTGCTGACTTTACTATTGGGGTAAATGCCTGTGATACCATTTCCAATTATGATGTGGTGAACGATAATCCTGCTTTGTATAGTTCTGGGGATGGCTATATCGCAGGGCATAATCAATATGGAGATATTGCCAAAGCAGATTATTTTGATTATAATGGACTAAATACCCATATTACGGGAACCTATATAGGCTTTGGATTTGCGTTTGCTTCTAATGCCAGCAATACTTTTGATGTAAAGGTATGGGATGGTACTGGAGGAATACCTGGGGCAGAACTCATCTCTGTTCCCATCACATATCAGGCGGTGTCTAATCTCATCGCAGGGGGGGGGAATGTTGCCTTCATAAGTTTCGGAGCAGTTCCACTACCTGCTTCCAAAGAGGTTTTTGTTGGAATAGAATTTACCTATGGAAATGATACCATTGCACTCATCACCAACACAATTGGGCAAACCACTCCTGCTACGGCTTGGGAACAGTGGGGTGACAATAGCTGGCATGCTTATGATGCGGCTACAAGCTGGGGGGTTGGATTGGCACACTTTATTCAGCCTGTATTGGGCACCAAACCTACGGCTGATTTTACCCCAATCAATCCTAGCGTTTGTGTAGGTACAACCATCAACTTTACCAACAATTCTAGCGATGCCCTCAGCTACGATTGGACCTTTGCTAATGGAACACCTGCAACTTCTACGGCATTCAGTCCTAGCGTAAGCTTTAGTCCCGTAGGCACTTACAACATTAGTCTCATTGCTACTAATAGCTGTATCTCCGACACCTTAACCACAACAGTTACGGCTACTGAACTTACTTTGAATAGCAGTGCTACTAATATTAGTTGTAATGCTGCAAATGATGGGTCTGCTACGGCAACGGTTACTGGAGGAGCTGCCCCTATCTCTTATTTATGGTCAGATGGAAGTACGACTTCTAGCATCAATGGCTTGAGTGCAGGGGTCTATACGGTAACGGTCAATGATGCAGGGGGCTGTAATGCCTCAGCCTCAGTAACTATTACCGAACCTAATGCTCTAAATGTAAATACCAATACCACTGATGTGAGTTGTCATGCAGGAAGCAACGGCTCGATTACTACAACTACCAATGGAGGAACAGCACCCTATACCTACAATTGGTCGAACGGAGCAACTACAGCCAACCTCTCGAATTTAAGTGCTGGGGCTTATCAACTTACGGTTACAGATGCTAATTTATGTACGGTTACCACTAGCGCAAATATTATAGCACCTACTGCCTTAGTAAGTAGCATTGGTTCCATCATTGATGCAAGTTGTCATGCTGCAAGTGATGCTTCGGTAGATCTTAATATCAGTGGAGGAAGTCCAGGCTATACCTATTTGTGGTCGAATGGCAGTACTACACAAGATTTGAATGCGATAACTGCGGGTACTTATTATGTTACCATTACAGATGTTAATAACTGTACACAAATTGACAGTGCTACGGTTACTCAACCTACGGCTATCGTTCCTACCCTAAGTACAACCAATATTACTTGTAATGGGGATGCAGACGGTACTGCAACCATCAATACAACCACAGGAGGGGCTGGAGCTCCCTACACCTACCTTTGGTCGAATGGAAACACCACGACTAACCTCAGTGCCTTAGATGTAGGAATTTACAGTGTTACGGTTACAGATGCTATATCCTGTACGGGAATTGCAACGCTAACAATTACAGAACCCACACCTTTATTGGTGACCATCTCCTCTAGTGCTCCTGCTACCTGTAATGGGGCTAGTGATGGGGCATTGACGGCTGCTGCTAGTGGTGGAACAAGTGCCTATACCTATCTTTGGTCAAATGGAACTAATACTGCCACGGCTACAGGACTGAGTGCAGGCAACTACACCCTAACTGCAACCGATGCCAATGCTTGTACGGTTACTTTATCGGGATTAGTCATTGAACCTTCAGCGATAACAATTAGTATGGGGAGTACCGCCGAAACTTGTGTTGGTGCTGACGGTACAGCAAGTGCCAGTCCTAGTAATGGTGTTGCACCTTATGCTTACCTTTGGTCGAATGGAGGAAATACGGCTACCCTAAATACTCTCATTGCAGGCACTTATGGGGTAACGGTAACCGATGCCAATGGTTGTACGGCTAGCAATACGGTAGTGGTGGCTAATGCCTGCGCTGCTTGCAACTTAGCGGCGGCTATTATGCTGGATAATAATCCGCTATGTAATGGGCAGGCTACTGGTCAAGCTACAGCTTCTGGAAGTTTGGGTACAGCTCCCTACACTTACAACTGGTCAACAGGAGCTAATACTGCTACTGCCACAGGATTAAGTGCAGGAGTCTATACCGTTACGGTTTCAGATGCAGTGTTTTGTACCGATGTGGCAAGCATTACACTGACCAATCCTGCTCCTATTGCGGCACCGGTAAGTACGACCGATGAAAGCTGTGCTGGAAATGATGGTACGGCTACCGTAACTGCTTCTGGAGGCACAGCCCCCTACACCTATCTTTGGTCGGATGGGCAGAGCACGGCCACTGCAACGGGCCTAAGCGCAGGAAATTACAGTGTTACTACAGCAGATGTGAATGGATGTACGGTAACCGCAAATCTTAGCATCATTTTAAGCTGTAATCCTTGTACCTTTACGGCTACTGCTACGACCAATCAAAATGTAAGTTGCCATGCTGCCGCAGATGCAAGCATCACTGCTAGT
>CAZOLU010000100.1:0-10963 GCA_964580485.1 uncultured Saprospiraceae bacterium
GTGCTGCTCTTCTCCCAAGGAATTTAAATCTACTAATTGCATATGCTGCTGGAAAATATAGAGTCTTTGGAAGGGCTGATATTCTGCCACTTGATATCTCCAGGATTAAAATAATCATTAGGAGGAATGCTGCTGATACGAGCAAAATTACCCTCCACCTCTACAACCATACTGTCATAGATGGGTTTGTTGCTATGATAGCGTAACCAACGCCCCCTTAGATCTTCGTTCTTGTATAGCTGTTCCTTGCCGCAAGCGGCAAAGAAGCAAAGCCCCAAGAGAACCAAGCCAAGCCTTAAACGCTCCTTCCATTCCATATTCCGTACACTTTAAGCAAACAAAAAAGACCTGCTCAGTAATATTCGCCAACAAGGGTGTAGCCAATACAACTCAACAGGTCGAGAGAAAATTATAAAATAAAAAGTCTAGGCATTATACATTGCTTCAATCTCTTTATCATAGTTTTTGAGGATGACCCGTCTTTTGAGTTTCATCGTGGGAGTTAATTCACCAGTTTCTACCCCCCATTCGTTAGGCACTAAGGTGAATTTTTTAACTTGCTCAACCTTACTAAAGTTAGGGTTAGCCTTGTCTACTACGGACTTGTAGTAGGCTACTACTTTGGGGTCTTTGATGGTGGCTTCCGCCCCATTCCATTTTACCCCATTTTCTTTACACCAGTTTTGAAGTGATTCAAAGGTAGGTTGAATGAGTGCTGAAACAAATTTGCGTTTTTCACCCACTACCATCACCTGCTCTATCAACAAATCTTCTTTGAGTTTACTCTCAATAGGGGTTGGGGCCACATATTTACCTCCCGAAGTTTTGAGCAACTCTTTTTTGCGATCGGTAATTTTTAGAAACTTAACCCCTCGTTTATTTTCTACAATTTTACCAATATCACCAGTTTTGAACCACCCATCGCTGGTCATCACCTCTGCGGTTTTATCCGGTTTGTTGTAGTAGCCCATCATAATAGTAGGCCCTTTAGCCAGGATTTCTCCTTCGCCAGGTCCGTAATTCCCATCTTCATCAATCTTAACTTCTACACTAGGTAAAATTGGACCCACAGAACCCAACATCGCTTGATACGGTTCAAAAATATTGATCGAGATGGCAGGAGAGGTTTCCGTTAGTCCATACCCTTCACGAATAGGAATTCCCACAGCAGAGAAAAGCTGAGCCATACGGCGCGGGCAAGCCGCTGCCCCCGTTACAATTCCTTTCATTCGCCCACCAAGGCGCGCCCGAATTTTAGAAAAGACCAAGCGATCTGCAATTTTCCACTTAAAGGCCTCCAAGCCCTTTGCTTTCCAATCATAGTCATATTTTTCTGTTAGCCCCAGTGCCCAATAGAAGATACGTTGCTTGAGTTTACTATCTTGTTTCACCTTATTCATCATTTTCTCATAGACCTTTTCCAACAAGCGAGGTACCGTTGTAAAGAAATGAGGGCGTACTTCTTGTAAGGTTTCTGACAAGCTATCGAGGTCTTTGGCATACATAATCGAAACGCCTTTGGCCATATAGGAGTAGGTAACGGTGCGCTCAAAAACATGACATAGCGGAAGGAAACTCAAGGCAATTTCTCCTGGTTGTAGCGGAATGAAAGGCAGTACGTCTCGTACATTCGTAGCTACATTATTGTGAGAAAGCATCACCCCTTTGGGGTTGCCCGTAGTGCCTGAGGTATAGATCAAGGTGGCCAAATCTTCGGGCTGAATACCTTTTTTAATTTCTTCTACTGTGGAGAAATCATCGCCATCGGCCCAAATATGTTCCCAAAAATGCACTTCTGTACCATTGGCATCTTTTTGCCCTTCTGCATCAGCAGCATCGAAGGTGAAAATAGCTTGCAGACTTTCAACATCTTTTTGGGCTTCCTTCACTTTGTCAAGGAGATCTCCATGCCCCACCACTGCATATTTGATCCCTGCATCATTGAAGATATAAACATATTCGGCTGGACTAATCGTAGGGTAAACAGGAACGTTGATGGCACCTATTTGCTGCATCCCTATATCCATCACATTCCATTCGGGGCGGTTGTTGTAGGAAACCAAAGCAATTTTATCTCCAGGTTTTACGCCCATTTGCAACAATCCCAAACTTACTTTATTGGCAAGTCGAATAAACTCCTCAGTACTGTAGTTTGTGGTTTTTCCACTAATATGCTTTCCTCCAATAGCTTTTGAGTTGGGATAGTTTTTTTGTTGGTAGTAGGGAATGTCAAAGAGACGGCGAATTTCCATAGATTTAGTGCTTTTGAATTTGATAAATAGAGTATGAGATGTTATACCCACCTGATTTTTGGTATAAAAACTAATTTAGAAAATATCCATGAAAATACCGCTTTTCTGCCTAAAAATATCTAAATATAAGCTCAAGCTTGTAACCTTTTCGCAAAAAATCCTTTTACTAAGTAGAGGCTTTTAAGCTATTCTGTAAGAATGCCTAAAAACTTTATTAAATTGGAGGTAGAAGCTATCATTTTTTTCCAAAAGATCAGGTATTAAAATCCTGACTAATACATATTTTATGATTATTGTTGCGCTCATTGTTGTGCCTTGTGCAATTGCTACTGTTGTTTTAGGCTATATGGCTATTGCTGGTATTTTACCCGAAGACCTTTATTGGCTAGGGCTAATCCCATTAGTAATTGGGGTAGCGGCTTTTATGGTTCGGCGTTGGATTTATGAAACACAGCTCGCCAAAAAACCCCCAAGGCTATCGGCCAAAGAGATTGACATTTTAGAAAGTTTCTTCCCTTACTATAAAAACTTGGGCGCAGAACATAAAATTGGTTTTGAACAACGGATTTCAGTATTTAGAGCACAGAAAAAATTTCAGATGAGAGGCGCCAATAAAATTCCTGGAGACATCCAGCTACTTTTATCTGCCTCAGCCATCCGACTAACCATGGGCTTCCCGTATCAAAAGGAGTTCTTCCCTGAATTGGGAATGATTGTGATGTTTCCAAGAACCTTTATCACTCCGGAGTTGAATGAGCAGCATCATGCCGTAGAGTTTCAGACGGATAAGTTTGATTGTATGCTGGTTGCGGTGAATATGTTTGTAAAAGGACTGCAACATCCTAAGCAATACTACGACTCAGCGCTCTATGGCTTTGCCAAGACTTTCAAAAAGGAACACCATATCCAGGATGAAGATATCCCTCATGATAAAATGGAATTACTTGCTAAGTTGCATGTGCTCAGAGGATTTGATGTAGGATATATCTTTAATTACACTGCCTTGCGAGATTTTGAAGTGTTTGAGATGTGTGTGGAGCATTTTTTCCTATTTCCTGAGGAATTTTATGAAGAGTTTCCTAAGGTGTTCGATTATTTAGTCAACATCTTTCAACAAGATCCCCGTAATTATACCAGCCCTGCAGTACAAGATGTTGCTTATGTTGAGGAAGAAGCTAAGAAAGATTCAGATCTAGAGTTGGGAGAAGAAGCTGCATAACCCCCTAGCTAGAGCTGTTGCCCCATCGCCAAAAAATAAGGATTTAATAAGTGTTCTTTGTTGTATCGCAGAGGTTCCCCACTCTCATATTGCAAGACCTTTCCTCCTGCTTCTTCGAGTATAATCTGCGCAGCCGCCGTATCCCACTCCATAGTAGGGGCGAGGCGAGGGTACAAATCAGCTTCGGCCGTAGCTAAGAGTAAAAACTTTAGAGAGCTGCCCTTGGCTACCAACTCAGGGCTATCTAGTTGGTTGACATAGGACTGTGTTTCGGCATTAAGATGAGAGCGAGAGGCCACCACTCGCAAGCCTTGGTCGTTTTTATGAAATTTTTGAACCTTTAGCATAATATTGTGCCCTGCCTTTAGGCGAAAAGCGCCTCCTCCCTTGATTGCCCAGTAGAGTTCCCCTAACACAGGGGCATAAACGACCCCCATCACCGGCATTTGATGATGAATTAAAGCAATATTGACTGTAAACTCTCCATTGCGTTTGATAAATTCCTTGGTGCCATCCAAAGGGTCTACCAACCAATAATACTCATAGTTTTTACGAACATCATAAGGCACAGCCTTATTTTCTTCTGAAATAATAGGGTAGATGGTTGCTAATTGCTCTAAGCCTTCACAAATCAGCGCATTGGCTTTTCGATCTGCAAGGGTGAGGGGCGAGTGGTCGTCTTTTTGGGTAATTTCTACATCCTCTGCATTATTGTAAATATCCAAAATGACCTGTCCAGCAGCAATCGCAATGTTTTTTAAATCTTCGATGAGGTTTTGGTAACTCATAGGTGGAGGTTTTGATAAAGGTTATAAAAATTATACTGCAATGGATGTTTTTTAGAAGGGGAGGATCTTGGTTGGGTTACTATTTATCTAAAATTACCTGCATAATAAATGGTAATATAAACCATAGCACAGCACAAATAGCAATGACTGCTGTAAATTTGTCGGACAATGGCGATATCCCATGGTTTACTTTTTCTTCTCCTCCAAATGAACTTGATAAAAACAAACGGCTATTGTTATAAACAGAGGTCAAATATGGAATCAAAAAAAGTCCCCATAAAAAAGTTTTCTGTTCCAAATATACTTCTATCACCGCCTCCCAATATCCTAACACTATTCCAAACAGCAAGGCCCCTACAATTGCAAAAGAAATTAACCGTTGTTTTAGCGAAACTAATACATCTCGTTTGAAAATAACTGTAATTAACAATCCAATAAAAAAGCCCGAAACTTCAATTAAAGACCATTCGATGATTCCAAAAGCGATAGACCTCCCAAAAATTAGCGAAAGGATAAAAATTTCAAGAGGCACCGATAAGGTAAACCATAAAGCGGAAGCTTTCAGACTTGGTATTTTGTAATTATTCACCACAAATGCCAAATAGATTGTAAAAACTAACCAAGCACTGAGTCGAAACCAAAAATGAGGTTCATGGTAGATTTCTATCAGGATTAAAGTTATCGTTGGCAACAAAATTACATAAAAGAGATGAAAATACATCAAGCTTTTATGGAAAGCAGGAAGCTCCTCAGGACGATCCGATGCCTTATAATATTTTGGCGTGTTTGTAGGTGGCTTTAGGGTATTCATGGTAAATAGAGAAAAATGTCTATATGTTTAAGGAAATTATCATAGAATTTGTTCTAAACTACAAGACCAAAAGTTCCTAAGCTTCTTGATATCGACCGCCATAAGTTTCAATCCAATCTAAAAGCGCATTGTAGCGTTTATCCATACGCATCAAACGTTCATTTCCTAAAAGTACCAAATGCTGACGAGCACGAGTAAGCGCTACATTCAGTTTGCGATCCACCACTTCATCATCAGAGAGGGAGACCACCGACTCCAATTGATAGGCCATGTTCAGACAAAGGGAGATGAGGATGATTTTTCGAGCGCCCCCCTGATAGCGTTCCACTGTATCAATCGTACAGTTCTCATAGCCCCGATTATATTTTTCCAAAACTGACCGCACTTGTGCAATTTGCGCCCTAAAGGGCGTGATCACACCCACATCTTCCGGACTAAAGTCCAAGCCATTGGCCTCGTACAGTTGCCTAAAATGATCGATCAACACCCCAATTTGCCGAGCTTCCTCTGCATTAGTTTTGGGGTTGCCGTCGTAGTCGGCTGCCGTAGGAACATAAACCATACGCTTTCTAGCAATCAGTTGTTGTAGTGCTGGGGCATGATCCTGAATGTTGTAGTTCAAGGCTTCGAGTTGCCAAGCCCCTGCGGGGCTGGTATCTGCAAGCAATTTAAGCTGCTTGTTGTAGAAAAACTCGCTAGGAAAAGCCGAAATGTCTTGGTGCATGCGCCCTTGATGCGAAAGCATATCATAAGCCCAAAACCACTTATTCTCCTGTGCCCGACGATACAAACGCTCAAACAGTGAGTTGCGGCGGTTGCTAAGGCCAATTTTTTGCAAAAGCTCATCTTTGACCGACGATTGTTCTTTATCTTGAAGTACAACCGCAGGCAATTGCTTATGATCCCCAATCATAATAAAACGCCTAAAGGCAGGCAACATCCCCACCAACATAGGCTCTAAGATTTGCGAGGCTTCGTCTAGAATAGCAGTATCAAAACGTTTGAGTTCTAAAATCAAAGGGCGATTGACAATAGAAGCCACCGTAGAAATAAAGATCCGATGTTGGGAGATGATATCTGTCAAGGCTTTTCGAGTATTGACCTTTTCTGTAACCACAGAGAACATTCGATGCTCAAACTGCTTATCGCAGGCATATCTTGAGCCCAAGCGTAGGTAGTCCTCCTCTGCAAAGTCGTGGATGGCTTCACAAATCTCATCTACAGCCCGATTGGTATAGGCTAGTAGTAGAATTTGTTGTTTAGTATTTTTCAATAAATGCCGTACCATCTCAGCCAACATAAACTTAGTTTTACCCGTACCTGGAGGGCCTACTAGGAGAAAGTAATCTTTAGCAGAAAGTGCTTTGCGCAGAATACCTTTTTGTTCTTCGCTCAGGTGTTTGTTTTCAAACTCAATTTGTTCGGGTACAATTTGGTAAGGCGCCTTTTCAGTGAGCAACAACTGACGTTTTTCCTTACGGATATTTAAAAAGGCATAAAGTGCTTTGTATTGTACCAAGTAGCTCTTATCCATCATATCTTTCTCTAAACACCAAAGTGTATGTTGCTGGAAAAGGCTGTCGTTGAATTGTTGAGCATAAAGCTTAAATACAATTTGCTCAGAGTCAATGCTGGTAATAGATCCTTTAAAAATCTGATGCGTGAGGACATTATCTTGAGGAATAACCTTGGGGTATAGAACGGCGATATCACCTTGACGGAAATTGGCCAAGGGGTTGGTTGCTGCACTACGTTTGAGGATAAGCACTGGAGGGTCTTCCATGACATGAGTTTCTTCAATCTCAAGCCCACCTAGAATTTCAAAATTCTCATCTTTTTCTTCATAATTACTCAACCAAAGTGAAGCAAGTCCATTCAGCCGTTCATTTCCCTGTACTCCAGTCTTGGCGAGTTGATGCTCTCGGGCAGTAAAGCTCGTAAAGGCAATGAAATAACGGCGTTCGAGTTCGCTAGCATCTGTCAAGGTTTTTTCAAAACTTTGAAGGTCGTTGGCCAGAAAGCCTCGTGCTTGGGGCAAGGCCCTTGGGCCAAGGCGATCGAGTAGCCCCATTTGGTCCAAGGGCTTTAGATCCAACATAGCGAGTTGTCGCTCTTGTGCTACTAGCTCATTGCGCAACTGAATCGCTTCATCTTGTTTAGTTTTGAATGCTGGGGCAAACTTGAGCTGATTGGTATCTAGCTTAGAATATAAAATATAGCTTGCTACCTCAACGGCCTTGTATACCGAGCGTACCAACAGATCGTAGAGGGTGGTTTGGATATAGTGGTTGTGGTTGAGTCCAAATTTATTGGGCATAAAGGGTTTGCCACTTTTGAGCTCTACAATATCTGCTTTGATGCTTCCTGCGGGTTTGTGCCAAATATCGAGACGTCCCTGCAACCCATAACGTTCAGAATAAAAAGAGGGCTCTAGATAGCAATTTTTGGGGTTGATACTAGCTTCTTGCAGTCCCCGACGGACAATGTGTTTTAGCGTGCTGAAATGTTTGAGCGATTCTTGTTGAATTTTCCGTACATCGGCATCTGCAAAACTCGCAAAGGCCAAGGGGTTGAGGTTAAATACTTTGGGGAAGATCTCTTTGAAATCGGCTCTTGGGTTGGTCATTAATTGATCCAAAAAGAAGTTGGCAATATTTCCTACCATCAAGGGAATACTATTGGGGAAAGGCTGAAACTTGCGACTCAGACTGAGCAGGGGAGAGGCTCCAAAGGATTGGAAACATTCCGCAATAGAAGTAACATCTACTAGGTAATCAGGTTCTAAAACCATGACCTTGGGAAGGTAGATCCCGTCTTCATTGATGTGAATATCAATCAAGTTGAGGGTTGCTTTTCCTCCAAAGACATCCCGAATTTTATAAACAGTATTGTTAAATTGTTCATTAAAGGCCAATTCATTATATTTTACCCGAATGAGGTCTGGGGATTCTGTATCATATTCCTGACAAAGCATAAACTCCTGATCTTCGTCTATTTCTAAACAGACGACACGCAAGATATCTAGTCTTTCCTTAATGCGTAGCTTAACCTTTTGAGTTTCTTGATCGTCATCTTTGGGGAGCAATATTTTGAGCTCTTGTGGAACTGGTGTCTGACAAAAAGCAGCTACCGCAAAGGCGGTGGTTTTTAGTGCGGATTTATAGGCAGCATCATCAATGGTTAAATTTCCAGCTCTTAGAGCACTCTGCTTTTTTCTTAGCGTATGTACTCTCCATTGTAAGGCTCTACTAATATGGTGTTTGTGACAAGCAAAGGCAATACGAGCAAACATTGTGGTGAAATGCAAATTCTCCTCTTTGGTAAATACAAAAAAGAGTTTAGTAAGTAATGCATTCAACTCTAGAAACTTGGCCTCCGCATCAAAACCTGGAGCCTTGTGTAGCTTTTGCAATTCAATAAAAAATAAACGTGCAATTTCGGGTCTGTTCATTTTGGGTCTATATCGTATGTTGAGGAATAATATCTTGTTGTTTAAAGAGGGGTTCTTTGCCCCGAATATTCATTTTTAAAACATAGCCATCTTCCAAAAGTGCTATAAAATGTTCATCATCCAACCAAAGGGTAGCATAAACATAGTTGAGGTAGTATCGACTAAAGACCCGCCTTTGATCTCCAGTATGCGCATCAATGAGCCACAGTAAACCAGAATTATCATTGACCAAAAAGAACTGTCGAGAGGGATTCAGACTGGGTAAGGAGATCCAACGGTGATAGCTAATGTCATTGGGAGATTGATTGGCAAAACGCACACCATGCTTCCCCTTGAAGGGCAGCCCTTTACGTTCCATTCACCACTGTCGTCCAAATCCAACGATGATCATCACTTCCAAAAAGCTGCTCTTCAAAGTCGGTATCTATTGATTTAATAAGCTCCTCTTTTTGAAGGTCTAGTTTTAATAGTTTTTGATTATTGAAATCTAATACTGTGAGTAGATGATATTCACTGGGGTCTATACAAATTCCAGAGATAAAACCCTTGTCCTCTACAAGCATATTGGTTTTTCGTAGCAGTTGAGCATCTTCATCGAAGATGAAGATCTCTTGCCCAGCAGCAGCGATCAAACGTTTGCCTTTCGTCCAAATCAGGTAGTCGAGATGCAGCTCTAAAGCTACTGGTGGACTGGTAGCGTTGCCCGTAGCACTATTGTAGACCCCAATTTCTTTTCCATTAACTGCTGCAAACTGCGTCTTGTCAGGGCTGACGGCCATGCAGCGCCAGTCGCCTTCTAAGCGCCACCTAAGCGTGCCATCATCGGAGCGGCAAACCAGCTCCTCTCTCCAAAGTGCACAAAAGCTCGTTTGAAAGCGATAGAGCCGAAAATCGCCTTTAACAGAGGTCTGCATAAATTGTCGTTCTTCCGACAAAATATGATAGGGCCGACCATCATCTACATAGTCGTTGCGAATATCTTCGGCAAGCAAAGCTGTCCAAAAATCCTTGACGTTTTTGTACCAAGCCTTGATTCGTTGCATCAACATACCTTGAGGTTTTATTAGGTCAAGTATAAGCTTTTCGATAGAGAATTGCAACAGGAATTTACGAATTATTTTGTTATCTTAGGTGATCTCTTATTGTTGATGAATAAGAGTATGTCTAGTAAGCTTCCCCCTGCAATTAGCTTTTGTAGAAAAATGCTAGAATTCCCTTTAAGTACTCTGTAACATAAGTAATTGATGAATTTTAGAGTATAGTTTTGATGGATTTTAAGGACTCCCGCAGCCTTGTAGCCTTAGCTACAAAGGCGAGGAAAGGACGAAAAAAGCCGCAAAAGGATACGCATAAAAACATCTAAGAACTTATTTTACAGAGTATTAAGCCTTAAAAAATTATACTCAACATTATGGCAAAACTCGTAATTCCTGGTGGCTCAGGCTTTTTAGGCCTGTATTTAGCCGATTATTTCAGCCAGAAAGGCTGGGATGTTGTTATTTTCTCCAGAAGTCAAAAAAAATCCGAAAACTCAAAGATCCGATATGTACAATGGGATGGCAAAACTTTGGGTGATTGGGTAAAGGAAATTGATGGGGCAGATGCCTTGGTCAATATGGCTGGGCGTACGGTCAATTGCCGTTATACCGAAGAAAATAAGGCCCAAATCCTCAACTCTCGACTTGATTCTACCAAAGTTTTGGGGGAAGCCATCGCACAAGCTAGTCATCCTCCTGAAGTTTGGATCAACTCTAGTTCTGCTACCTATTACAAAGATACAAGAGGGGATGCACCTGCCAATGATGAGTACCATGGGCAAACTGGAAATGATTTTTCAATGGGCGTATGCCAAGCATGGGAACGGGTTTTTCAAGAAGCCAAAGTCCCCGATAGTGTGCGTAAAATCCCGCTTCGGACAACTATTGTTATTGGCAAGGGAGGCGGAGCTATGGGGCCTATCCTTAATTTAGTGCGAAAAGGGCTAGGTGGAGCTCAAGGCCCTGGTACACAGTATATCAGTTGGGTGCATATTCACGACTTTGCAAGGTGTACAGATTTTCTAATCGCTCAAAAGGAGGTGTCAGGAGTCATCAACTGTGCTGCACCTCAACCGGAGTTGAATCGCGACTTTATGCGAAAGTTGCGGAAAGCGTGTGGAGTTCCCTTTGGGATGCCCTTAGCTGTTTGGATGCTTAAATTGGGAGCCATCCTGATTAAAACCGAAGTAGAGCTGATTCTCAAAAGTCGGAAAGTAATCTCCAAGCGTTTAGAGGAATTGGGTTTTGAATTTGAATATCCCACTTTAGAAAAGGCCTTTGCAGAGATTGTTGGTAAATAGTTGTAAGAGCATGTTTGAATTTTAGGTACTTATAGTCAGTAGATTAAGCCACCATATCAGGGCAAAAGACTGGAGTTTAACAAGTAGATAGAAATTTAAATATG
>CAZOLU010000101.1:0-5627 GCA_964580485.1 uncultured Saprospiraceae bacterium
AGGAGCTTGCTCTAAAGGTTGGGCATCTTGCTCAGACGCAGTTGGGATATGAGCAGCAAATTCGCTAGGCATTGCAGGCACTTTCTCCTTCATTGTAGTAGTAGAGGGAGGAGGTGGAGGAAGTTGTGTTGCTCTTTTAGGCTCTTGGATCACCGTCTTATTACTGTTCTGGCTATTCGATTTTGCTGCATTAGTGAGCGATGGAGCCTCTTCAGCCTGCACTAGAGGCTGAGCGTCGGCCAAGGTTTCTACTTCTTTACCAAAAGGCATTTGCGATTGATAAATAACCAGACCAATTGTCGTTGCAATGAGCATAGCGCCAATAATAAACCAGGCACTCCAAGAAGCCGCCTCAATTTCTGCAGGCTGGTGGAGGGCATCAAGGCGTTTGGCCATGTCGTCCCATGCCTGTTGAGGCATGTCAAACTCATGTTCGCTTAGCTTTGAACGCATAGAATCATCTTGGTGTTCATAAAAGTGCTTCATCCGTTCGATTTTAATCTTTTTCTCAAGTCAGTTTTCAAATAGGGTTCAGTAGTGTGTATATTTGTAGGCTCAATTTTCTCTCTTACAACCGCAAAATTTGGGCTCGTTCATACTGATTTTGTGCTTCCAACATAGCCCTTAGTTCTTTTCGGGCATTAGCTAAATGCCATTTTGAAGTACCAACCGAAATTCCTAGGATCTCCGCCACTTCCTTATGTTTATACCCATCAATTACATACAAGCTAAAGACGGTTCGGCTTGAGCTTGGCAACTGCTGAATCAGTTTGTACAAATCTTCTGCATTGAGTTGTTGGATACTATCGTTTATCACAGGCTGATCCCGTTCTACGTTAAAGTTCATAACCTGACGATATTTGGTATGCCGCCGCACATGATCAATCGCCGTATTGAAAACAATCTTAGCGATCCAACCTGCTAGGTTATTATTATCTTCGTATTTATCCAATGAGGTAAACACTTTCAGAAATGAGGTATTGAGAATATCCAGTGCCTCTTCCTGATTGTTGGTATAGCGCATAGCAATCCCGAACATCTTGCCGAAAAACCGCTCGTACAAGTATTTCTGAGCTATTCGGTTGCCCTGCCGGCAGCCTTGTATCAGCTCTTTATCGGTACTTTTCTTTGAATACTTCATTCAGTAGAAAACTTAAATAAGTTACATATCCAAGTGAAACTGAAAAATTTCATTGAATAAAAAATAGTATAGCAAATGAATTGTAAAATAAGGTGTAAAATTACTACTGAAGGTTCAAATATTTTTTGGACTAGCCAGGTGATGAAATTGTTTCGGTACTTTATCATCAAAACGCAGCTTTAGCTGCTAATGGTTGGTCAACCTCCAAAAAAAATAAACTTTTAGACTCTACCCTTAGATTCAACTTTCAAATGATGCTTACTTTTTAGGCATTTTTCATCCCTTACTCAACGATTTACTATGCTTATTATTATTTTAGTAGTTGAGGATTTTAATTTTCTTAACTAAATCTGTACCAAAACTTGTATTAGGACTTAAAATGCTGTTAAGAGTATCCTATATGGGCACCTTTCTTCCAACTGAAGTTGTTGAAAATAGGAGTTGAAGTATAATTCAAGTAAAAAAGAGCTTATTCCCCTAAAAGATTATTCCTTAATTCCCCAGAAGTAAAAAACAAGTTGTATATTTTCACATATCCCCTTATTTTTGTGCTTTACACCTTCTTTTCTCCAATCAGCAAAAGATAGCAGCTTAGAGCTAGTCTGCATCAGCATTTTGTTCTATCATTGATTCAATGTAAAACTACAACGCATTGAATACCAAAGCCTATTACTATGCCTATAAAGATCCGTTATGGTTTAATGCTAGTGGTTGTTAGTAGTTTTTTAATGTGCCAATCCAACATCCCAAAATCTAATAAGGCTCTCCCCTCTATTGTGGAAGCCATAAGTCCTTTAGCTCTTGTAAAACAACTACAAACCCAGGAAGCTCAAGCCGAGGCTGCTTGGGTAGAGGAAAAATGGCAAGCAATGAGTGAAGATGAACGTCTTGGACAGCTCTTCATGGTGGCCGCTTATACTAGAAACGGAAGCAGCGACGAAGCTCGGGTAAAAGCACTGATTGAAAAGGAGCATGTGGGGGGACTTATTATGTTTCAGGGTAGCCCTGAACGTACCGCCCAACTCACCAATAAATATCAAGCCTTATCTAAAAAAGTTCCCTTGATGATGGCTATTGATGGGGAATGGGGACTGAATATGCGCCTAACGAATACTATCCCCTACCCTCGTCAGCTACTCATGGGGGCTATTCAGGACAATCGTATTATTTATGATTTTGGAAAAGAAGTGGCGTATCAATCGCGTCGCTTGGGGATTCATGTCAATTTTGCCCCTGTGGTGGATGTCAACAACAATGCTGCTAATCCCGTTATTGGAGATCGTTCCTTTGGGGAAAACCGTGAAAATGTAACAGCCAAGTCTTATCAATATATGCTAGGGATGCAAGACCACAACTTAATTGCCTGTGCCAAGCATTTCCCCGGGCATGGTGATACCGATGTAGATTCACATTATGACCTACCAGTAATTAAACATTCAAGATCAAGATTAGACAGTGTAGAGCTCTACCCTTTTCGCTCTTTGATTCAACATGGGGTACGGAGTATTATGGTAGCTCATTTGCATATTCCAGCGATTGATTCTACGCCAAACCTCCCAACTACCCTTTCTCCCAAAGCTATTGACCAACTCCTCAAAAAAGAACTGAATTACCAAGGGTTGATCTTTACCGATGCCATGGGGATGAAGGGGGTTACCAAGCATTTTGCTAATGGAGAAGCTGATCTAAAAGCAGTTCAAGCAGGAGTAGATGTATTGCTCATGTCTCCAGATGTTGGGCTTGCCAAGAAAAAAATTAAAGCAGCTTTGGCAGATGGTAGTTTAAAATGGGACGACTTGGAGCAACGTATCCGTAAAATTTTAGCTGCCAAATATCGCTTGGGGCTAGATAAATACAGCCCTGTGGAGGAAAAAAATGTGGTTAAAGACCTCAATCATGCAGAGGCACAAGCACTTTACGAGAAAATTATTGGAGCAGCACTTACCCTTACTCGAAACCCCAATGAGCTTCTACCCATACGCCGTACGGCTGATCAGAAGATTGCCTCCCTCAGTATTGGCTCAGGACGCAAAACTTATTTTCAACGAGAACTCGACCGCTATGGGGTTAAAAATCACTATTATAGTGGTGCTAGTATTGTGGGCAGTAATAAAACCCGACTGCTTAATAGCCTAAAAAAACAAGACATTGTACTCATTGGCTTACATCGAGTAGGGAAACTACCTCAGGAAGACTTCAACCTCTCTAAAAGTGCCCGAGCATTCATCAATGAGTTGGGTCAGCATACCAAAGTGGTCTTAGTCGTCTTTGGCAATCCATATAGCCTCAAGTTTTTTGAAGCTATTCCACATGTTGCCTGTGCTTATATTAATGACCAGTCAGCTCAAAAGCAAGCAGCTCAAGCCATTTTTGGCGGACTCCCCTTTTTAGGGAAACTTCCGGTCACCGCCTCTGCTACTTTTAAATACGGTATGGGAGTAGAAACAAAGACCTTTCGCCTTCCCTATGCACAACGCCCCGAAGAGGTAGGGATGAGCTCTGAGAAGCTCAAGGAGGTAGATAAAATTGCGCAAGAAGCCATTAGCAAAGGTGCTACGCCAGGCTGTCAGGTTTTAGTTGTAAAAGATGGGAAAATTGCCTTCCATAAGGCTTATGGGCACTTCACTTACAAAAAACGTCGTGCAGTATCTACGGCGGATGTTTACGACTTGGCTTCTGTAACCAAAGTAGCGGCCACCACCCTCTCTATTATGAAACTCTATGAAGATGGTAAGTTGGACATTGATAAAAAAATGGGGGACTATCTGCCAGAGTTGCGAGGCACCAATAAATACCACCTACGGATTCGGGATGTCTTGGCACATCAAGCAGGACTCAAGCCATGGATTCCCTTTTATACCAAAACCTTGACTGCTGATAAAAAACCAGCACCCAAGTATTACAAATCCAAACCCAACAACGAGTTCTGTATTCGGGTTTCGGAGGGGGTCTACCTTTGTAAAAGCCAGCTAGATACTGTGCTGTGGCAGCGCATTTACAATCAAGATCTACGAGGGTCAACAAACTACCGTTATAGTGATCTAGGGTTTTATATGTTTACTAAGTTAATTGAAAAAGTAAGTGGCCAACCCCTTGACCAATATGTAAGTGAGCAATTTTACCAACCTATGGGACTAGAGCATATTGGTTTTAACCCCTTAGAGCAAAAAATTCCCAAAAGTATCATTGTGCCCACCGAGGAAGATGACTACTATCGCTACCAACGCCTTCAGGGAGATGTACATGATATGGGTGCTGCTATGCTTGGCGGAGTAGCGGGTCATGCAGGACTTTTTGCTAGTGCAGCCGACTTGGCCGCCATTTTTCAGATGTTGATTGATGAGGGAGTTTATCAAAATCGTCGCTACCTCAAGGCAGAAACTATTCAAAAATTTACAGCCATATACTCCAGCAAATCTAGACGAGGGCTAGGTTTTGATCGCAAAGAAAAAACAACTGGCCAATCCTCTGTCAATGTAGCTTGGCAAGCCTCTGACCAAACCTTTGGGCACCTTGGATTTACAGGTATTGGAGCTTGGGCAGATCCAGAACAGGATCTAGTTTTCATCTTTTTATCTAACCGAACTTACCCCAATATGGAGAATATGAAACTGATTCAACTGGATATTCGAACAAGGATACAGGAAGTGTGCTATGATGCAGTGATCCAGAAGAAGCCCCAAAATTAAGGATCATTAACATTAAAAATTCGCTTAAAAGTTCACTCTTGGTAAAAATTTTGCATAAAGAGTTATACACCAAATAACTCAAAGCAATAAACTTATGAAGCGATTATTTTTGATGGCACTCCTATGCTTGGGAGTTGCACAACTTTCTTATGCTCAAATTCAGAAAGTAATGCATCAGACCTACCTTCTACCCAATAGTAGCAATGTGTTAGAACTAGATATTGACGCTCCAGAAATCAGTGTTCATTATACTGAAGATCGCTGGATGACGGTGGAAACTCATGTAGCCTTCTACCACAACAATACTTCTATCCTAAATTTTCTGGAAAAGAATGGTCGCTATCATCTGAGATTAAAACATAATGACTCTAAAACCCTTAGTTTTCTAAGTAATCGAAAAAATCTTCCTGAAATTAAAATGAAAGGGAAACCCATTAAAGAAGAAATTGAATACGTGATTTTTGTCCCCAAACGCATCAAAAAAGTCTACTTGGGTTGTGAGCAGTTGCTAGCCATCGAAGAGTAAGTGAGGCAATAAGCTCAAAGCAAGTGGTTTTAGCATATCCCTCCTAACAAATTTAGGGGATGATATTGCCTTGAAAAACAAGCCCCTCTACCCCGTTAAAGTTTTCTAAAAGCCTTTAAATATCAAGTAAAAAGGGTTATTATTACGTAGGAATCATTCAAGATTTGTATGGTAGTCAACCATCAATCATAGTTTTTCCTTGTTAAAATCGTACTAAAACTTGAAAATTGCATTAAAAAGCCCACCCAAATCGCTATTTTCAAGCATCTAA
>CAZOLU010000101.1:5637-10962 GCA_964580485.1 uncultured Saprospiraceae bacterium
TTTAGAATTCCAACTTTAACGCTAAATATATATGCAAGAGAGTAATTACCAACAACTCATCCAAAAGCTTGATGCTTTTATCCGCAAGTTCTATGTCAATAATCTGATTCGTGGCAGTTTGCACAGCATAGCCCTCCTCTCCGTGATGTGGGTCTCTTTTGTGTTGATTGAACATTATGTATTTTCTTCTTCCGTATCCTCCGTAGAGCTTCGAAAAACACTATTCTATTCCTTTGTAGGAATAGCTACGGTAGCCATTGGTATTTGGGTAGCCTTGCCCTTAGTTCAATATTTCCGTTTGGGGAAGGTCATTTCACATGAACAAGCTGCCAAAATTGTAGGCGAACACTTTAGCAATGTGAAAGATAAATTACTAAATGTGTTGCAACTCAAGCATCAGGAGGATCAGGAGAAGAGTGCCTTGCTACTTGCAGCAATTAACCAAAAAACGACGGAATTACAACCTGTCCCTTTTCAGAAAGCCATTGACCTACGTAAAAATAGAAAGTACTTACGCTTTGTACTTCCTCCTCTTTTTGTATTCCTACTACTCTTGTTCTCTTCCAACATTATTCAAAATAGTACCAGCCGAATTATTAACAATGATAAGCAATTTGAGAGAGAAGCACTTTTTGGATTTCTAGTTAAGGAAGAAAATCCTACGGTTGTACAGTATGAGGATTATGTATTAGAAGTAGATATTAAGGATAAAGGGGCCTTGCCCAGTGAGATATTTATTGAAGTAGATAATTACAAATACAAACTGGAAAGACAGAGTCCTACTAAATTCACCTATACCTTTTATAAAATGCAGAAGGATGCTGAGTTTCGCCTTTCTGCCAATGGATTTACCTCTCGTAGTTATGGAATTGATGTTTTAGAAAAGCCCAATATTCTGGATTTTAATGTTAAACTCGACTACCCGGCTTATATTGGTCGAAAAGATGAGGAAATGAGTAATGTGGGAGATTTGGTGGTGCCTGCAGGCACTAATATTGAATGGCTGTTTCAGGCCAAACACACCGACGCACTCGCCATTCGCCTACCAGGAGAAGATGCCCCCGAGGCTGCGACACAGGCAGGACGCAACAACTTTAGTATTAAGAAAAAAATTCTACGTGATGGGCAGTATCAGATCTTTATTTCTAATGAACTGCTTCCAAATGGAGATTCAGTGGGATATAGCCTAACGGTTATTCCAGATCTCTACCCTTCCATCGAATTGCAAAAATTTGAGGATAGTACCGACAACAAACTTATCTTTTTTGCAGGCGAAGCTTCGGATGATTACGGTATTCGCAACTTGAATTTCCATTATAGTATCGAAAAGGAAGGTAAAACAGTTCATCAGGATAAAATCCCAATGTCTATTCAATCTGGCAAGCAAACCACCTACGACTATGTATTAAATGTTCGGGATTTCAATCTCAAACCTGGGGAAAAGCTAAGTTATTATTTCCAAGTTTGGGATAATGATGGTATACAAGGCAGCAAATCTGCCAAGACTTCTATCATGTACTTCCAAATGCCTACACTCGAAGAAGTTAAGCAAAAGGAGGAAGAAAACGACACCGAAATCAAGTCTGACTTAGAGGATGCGATGAAAGAAGTGGAGAAATTACAGCGTAACATCAAAAAAGCTAAAGAAGGTGTTTTGCAAAAGAATGAACTCAACTGGCAGGATCGTCGTGAAATTGAAAAGCTAATCGAGCAGCAAAAGGCGGCGGAGGAAAAAATCAAGCAGGCTCAGGAAAACTTTGAGGAGAACCTAAAAAATCAGGAAGAATTTCAAAAAGTAGACGAAGAATTGAAGAAAAAGCAGGAGATGATCCAAAAGCTTTTTGAGGAGGTGATGTCTGATGAAATGAAGGAACTTTTTGAAAAAATGGAGCAGATGCTCGATGATCTCAATAAAGATGAGGTTTTAGAGCAATTGGATAATATGGAGATGAATGATGAGGAATTGAAGCAGGAGCTAGATCGAATGCTCAATCTCTTCAAAAAAATGGAAGTAGAGAAAGAAATGATGGATGCTATTGATGAATTGGATTCTTTAGCTCAGGAGCAGGAGGAGTTGAGTAAAGAAACGGAAGAAAATGCAGATAAAAATGATCCTGCCAAACAAAAAGAGTTAGAGGAAAAGCAAGAAGAAATCAACAAAAAGTTTGAGGATATTCAGAAAAAAATGGAGGATGCCAAGCAGAAGAATGAGGAGTTGGAGCAACCTATGGATATGGATTCTAAAGATTTGGAACAGCAGCAACAGGAAGTTGAGGAAAACTTAAATAATTCCTCTCAGCAGTTGAAAAAGAAACAAAACAACAATGCCTCCAAATCCCAGAAAAACGCTTCTAAGAAAATGAAGCAGATGTCGGAGGAGATGAAGGATATGATGAATATGAATCAAATGCAGCAGATGGAGCAAGATGTGAAGGCTATGCGCCAATTGCTAGAAAATTTGGTAACCATGTCTTTTGAGCAAGAGCAACTGATTGAGGATATTCGACGCACGATTCCCAATACACCGATGTATGTCAAGTTGGTTCAAAAGCAACACAAACTCAAAGATGATTTTCGCCACATAGAAGATAGCTTGGAAGTATTGGCTAAACGAGTATTCCAACTACAAAGCTTTATTACAGAAAAGGTAACGGATGTCAAGAAAAACTTGGATCGAAGCCTTGAAATGCTGGAAGGGCGACAAAAACGTACGGCGATGGTTCAACAACAATATACCATGACCTACGTCAATGACCTTGCACTTATGCTCAGTGAGTCGATGGACCAAATGCAACAGCAGATGGCACAACAAATGGCAGGGCAACAAATGTGTGAAAAACCAGGGGGCAGTGGCAGCCCTGGCAGTAAAGGCATGGGCCAAGGCAAAGAAGGCAATAAGCCTGGTATGGGAGGACTTCGCCAAATGCAAGAGCAACTCAACAAGCAAATTCAAAAATTGCAGGAAATGATGAAAAACGGGCAAACCCCATCTTCTCGCCAATTTGCCGAAATGGCAGCCAAGCAGGCCGCTATCCGCAAAGCCCTGCAAGATATGAAGCGCGAAAAACAACAAAAAGGTGGAAGTGGTGGCAAAGAACTCCAAGAGCTCATCGACCAAATGGACAAGGTGGAAACCGACCTCGTCAACAAACGTCTACCTCATGACATGAACAAACGCCAGCAGGACATCCTCACCCGCCTGCTCGAAAATGAAAATGCAGAGCGTGAACGGGAGTACGACAACGAAAGAAAGGCTGAAAAACCAGAGGAAACAGAGCCCAAATTGCCTCCTGCTATGGAAGAATATCTAGAAAAACGTAAGAGCCAGGTAGAAATGTTTAAAACTGTTTCCCCTTCTTTGAAACCTTATTATAAAAATCTCGTAGAAGAATACTTCAGAGCACTAAAATAAGCAATGTGGTATTTCTCTCCTATCGGGAGCTAAAATAATAAAAAGGTGGTGCTCGTCTAAAACGATTCACCACCTTTTTTTATCGCCTGATTGTAGGTCGCCAAACTACGGAGAAATACAGCTTTGCAGACTACTTAACGAACCAGATTTTATAATTTTAAAAGGTTTCTTATGACGGAACTTGCACTCAACCTTGTTTTGGAATCTCATCCCAAAAATATTGCAGAAGTAGAGCCCTTTGTTCATCAACTTGTAAAAGAATATGAGATCGGCGAAGCCCTATTCGGCAATATTTTGATCACCCTCACCGAAGCGGTCTCCAATGCTATTATTCATGGAAATCAAGCTAAATCTGAGAAAAAGGTCTATATACAAACACAACGTAACGCCAATCGTATTGTGTTTTCAATAGAAGATGAGGGACAGGGCTTTGATCCTAATATCTTACCCGACCCTACTGCCCCTGAAAATCTACTGACTCCTGGCGGAAGAGGTGTTTTTCTCATGCAGCATTTATCAGATCATGTTTCCTTTGAAGAGGGAGGACGTATTGTTCATCTTGAATTTTCGCTTCAATAGTAGAAATATAGCCTTTTTTTAGGTATCAATATTTTTAACATAGGTTCACGCTAAAATCTTATCTTTGTGATAAGATTTTAGCTTTTTTATTTTTATACCATCATCTAACTAAAGATTTTAGTATGCAACAACTCCCCCACCATCCTCAATCTGAAATTAACTTTCATACTGAAGATCTAGATTTTGAATTTTCAAAAACTGATCTTGCCACCCAATGGATCATCCAAACTGCAAAACAGGAGGGTAAAGAGCTGGCCGAGCTCAATATCATCTTCTGCTCTGATGCTTACCTCTATGAGATGAATATGCAATACCTCCAACACGATACGCTTACAGATGTCATTACTTTTCAATATCATGACAATGACGACCTCGCAATTGCGGGAGATATTTTTATTTCGGTAGAGCGAACGAATGAAAATGCCGAAAAATTTGGGGTAAGTCCAGAACAGGAACTACGAAGGGTGATGATTCATGGCACCCTCCACCTTTTGGGCTATGGAGATAAAACTCCGGAGGATAAAAAGCTGATGACCGAGAAAGAAAATGAATATTTGAAGCTTTGGGAAGAATAAATTAAAAAATCCCCTCCCCTAACCTTAAAATATAATGAAAGTCTTATTCTGGAATCTCAACAAGGAAAACCTAATTGAGGAAGTCAAATTATTAACGGATGAATATCATTTTGATATCATTATTCTATTGGAGTGTGGTGAATCTTATGGTTCAATACTCTCTACACTAAACCAGCCTACAGCCACCTATCACATCGCTACGTCTTTTGCCGAAAGTAGATTTAAAGTTCTCATAAACTTTGGCCGACAATACTTTACTCCATTACACGATGATCATAGATGGAGTATAACAGAAATTAACCTACCGTTGAAAGCCCCACTTTTACTCGTTATGCTCCATATTCCGAGCAAAGTCAATTTTGGCGATACAGATCAAGCAGATGAGGCTAAAATTCTAAAACAAGATATTGAAAACTGGGAACAAGATAGAGGTTATAAACGTACTATAATAGTTGGTGATTTTAATATGAATCCTTTTGAGGGGGGGATTGTTAGTAGTAGTAGTTTTAATGCTACAATGGATATCAACATTGCCTTGAGAGAAAAACGCATAGTTCAACGCCGAGAGTACTACTATTTTTATAATCCAATATGGGGATTTTTTGGTAATTTAGGTAAGGGTGATGTTTCTGGTACACATTATTACAATAGTAGTAAACATCTCAATTATGTTTGGAATATTTTCGATCAGGTTTTAATTCGTCCCGCTCTAATCGAATATTTTGATTTTTTAGAAATCATTACTAATAGTAGTCAAAC
>CAZOLU010000102.1:0-10379 GCA_964580485.1 uncultured Saprospiraceae bacterium
GCTTATCAGCTTGCTCAAAACTTTAACATTTTTTACAAAAAGGGCTGGAAGTCCTATGAAAGCAGATTTTTTAATTAGGTTTAGCCTCTTTTTTAGCTAAATAGCGTGCTTTTACGTCGCAAAACTCTTAAAGAAGTTGTATGGCTAAAAAAACGCATTTTTCTAAGCGCTCTGCAAATCTCTACAAGCTTTTTGATAAAGTGAAGATGGATACAACAACTCTGGCGCCGCGCTGCGGAATAGTACTGACTGAAAGGAAGTAGACCCGTAGTGAAATGAAGGGGCCGACTGAATAGGGAGCTATGTAGCATAGCGGACGGAGCCTACTGGCGTAGTGCCCCAAATAAAAAACCTAGCTCAACCGCTTAAACTTCGGCTCGAGGGGTTTTGAGGAGTGGAGATAATTAAAAAGAAGACCAAGGTGTAGGCGTGAGCAGAGGATTCGCGTCAAGCTTTTGCATAAACCTGCTGGTAGAAACGATCCATGACAATACTGTGTGGTAGTGTCAGGATAGAGAGCAGAATGAGTACTAATAGTATGTCTGAGCCATTTCCGCCAATCCAGCCCAGTTGGGCAAAGGCAACCATTCCCCAAGTTCCTAAAAAACCAATGAGTGAGTAGGGAAGGAGGAGTTGAATAAATTTGGATATAGAAAAGTTAGTTCGAACAGAACGAAGAAAGTTGAACTCTTCTTCCATCACCTTCATAGAATGCAGGCTGATGAAATAGAGTGTAAATCCAATGATTGGAGGTAAACAAACAAAGGCTAGTAAAATCAAACCCCAACTCAAAATTTCGTAGGCTAAACGTTTGTTGCTGATTTTCTTTGTTACTTTCAAAAGAATAAAACTAATAACCGTTCCAGCTAGACTTAGATAGTATATATACTCAAAGGCATCGGTATTGAAAACCTGTGCTAAGGCAGGAAGACTTGAGTCAGAAGTCATGGTGATATAAATCTCTTGGTGGTTGTAAAAGACCAAACCGCTGAGTAGGCTTGTCCCCCAGACGAGGTGGAGCAGCGCTGCCGTAATTCTGGAATTGATCTTGAGATCGGAGAATTGGGATTGCCCAAAATGGTAGGCAGAAAGGACGAGAAAAAATACAAGACTCCAAAAGGTAAGTTGCAACCAGGCTACAACATAAATAGCCATCAACCCAAAGTAAAAAGCATAAAATTGGAAGGTGCTAATCTTTCTGCTTTTTTCCAAAAATAAAACATGATCAATTGCCCCATGCGGAATACCAACCATCGAAATGAGCAAAATAGACACTCCTATTTGCAAATTAAAACTAGGGCTCATTCCAAAATAGAATAAAAGTAGGATGACAAAGCCGATACAAAAAGAAAGGAAGCTGATCTTGTTCATTTTATTAGGTTTTTTGTCAGTGGGGCTATGACCTTTAGTAAAAAAGAGCTGCACCCGAAAGCGCAGCCCTATATCCATAAACTCTAGAAAAAACTATTAAGCTGCTTCAGTTTCACCTTCTGGCTTGTTGTCTGCAATAGCAATGCTATAGACTACCAAACCAAATCCAATTTTGTTGATGGCATCAGCAATATTGTAGAACAAATCTACAGAGCTAGAATCCAATCCTAGACCGATGTTCAACCAACCGCCAGGCATACACATGTAACCAATTGGATAGACTGCCCAACCTACAAGTACAAACCATGCGAGGATACGTATACCTCTGATTACTGTAGGATTGTTGGAATTATCAGCCAACTGTTTTACTTCACCAAACCAAGCTGTGTAAAGGATGTACAAGTACCCTAGGGTTGAAATTACACCCCATATTACAGAGTGAGTTGTAGCACCTTCAGCAGCTTCGCCTGTTTCTGTCAATGGTACGAAAGCTTCGCCGAAATAACCTGCAAGTAGCATAACTACTGATGCAATGATCAATTTCCACAACAAACCAAGCTTAGCACCTGCTGCTTTGGTCAACAAGTAGAACTCAACACACATCAATGGTACTGTCAAAGTCCAGTCAATGTAGCGCAAAGCAGTTGGATTCTCACCAGTTGCTGCATAATAATCACGCATGTAATAATAGTGTACTGCGGCGATCATAGTGATCAAACCTGAAACCAACAATGAAGTTTTCCACTTCCCTTTCACGTTACCACGCTCAAAGAAAAAGAATACGGCAGAGGCAAACATTGCCATGTATCCGGTGAAGAATGTAAATGCAACAGGGTCATCAACCGGAATCTTCATAACATCAAATAAATACATCCAATTCATAGTCGTTTTGTTTAAAGTTGTTTATAACAATTATGTGAGTATATATGTAAAATCTTATAATAATTAGCTTGGATTAAGTAACTGATTTGCATATTTTTAACTGCTAACATTGACTTAATAGAAATTGTTTTTAAAAGTGTTGAAATTTCAGTAAATAATGAAAGCTGTTTAATAAGATTTTTTCCTATCTTTTTCATATTAGATATATATAACTTTAATTATCAATTATTTATGTTAATTTTAAAACGGGAAAAAATTTTTTTAATTTTTTTTGTTTAAGTCTATGCCCTTAAAGTTTAAACAAAAAAATAGAAGTCATCTCTCATTTCCTAATATTTGGGTTGGAATAGAAATTCTTTAGTTTGAAGTCGTGGAGCAGATTATTAGAATTGTAGCTATCTTCTCGTCAAGTCTCGTTTGATTTACCTAAGGAGAGAGTCTAAACAATCATAGAAATTTTAAAAATTCACCGAGCTACTATTTTAAATGAGTTTTAAAATAAGTATTTTGATCCCAAGAAAAATTTGACCTCATTTCAATCGCTTTTTATGAAATCCATCAATAGTATCCTCATTGCTAATAGGGGAGAAATAGCAGTCCGCATTATCCGAACCTGTAAAAAAATGGGCATTCAATCTATTGTGGTTTATGCCGAAGCGGATGCGCAAATGCCTTTTGTCAAAGCAGCAGATATGGCGGTTGCCCTAAAGGGCAAACAAGCTAGCGAAACCTATCTCGACATCAATGCCATCATCGAAGCCGCCAAACGCACCGGCGCAGATGCTATTCACCCTGGCTATGGATTCTTGAGCGAACAAGCCCACTTTGCGCGCCAGCTAGAAGCCGAAGGCCTGATCTGGATCGGCCCCAAGCCCGAAGTCATCGAACAAATGGGCCTAAAGGCCCAAGCCAAAGCCATCGCTCAAGCCCAGCAAGTACCCATTATCCCAGGCTACAATGGTCCAGCACAGGATATCGAAAGCCTGAAAAAAGAAGCCTTGCAAATTGGCTTTCCCCTCCTCATCAAAGCTTCTGCTGGAGGCGGTGGAAAGGGCATGCGCATTGTTTCAGAAGAAAAACAACTAGACGCAGCTATTGAAGGCGCAAAGCGAGAGGCCGAAAAGAGCTTTGGCGATGGAACCTTATTGATTGAGCGTTATTTCCCCTCGGCTCGCCATATTGAGGTGCAAGTTTTGGGCGATCAACATGGAAATATCCTCCACCTATTCGAGCGCGAATGCAGTTTGCAAAGACGTTATCAAAAGGTGGTGGAAGAAAGCCCCTCCTCGGTCTTGAGCGAAGAAAAAAGAACCCAAATTTGCAATGCTGCCCTGCGCCTCTGCCAAGGCATCGGCTACGACAATGCTGGTACCGTCGAGTTTATCTACAGCCCCCAAGGGGAGTTCTATTTCCTGGAGGTCAATACTCGTCTGCAAGTGGAGCACCCCGTTACCGAAGCGATCACTGGATTGGACTTGGTCGAATGGCAAATTCGTATTGCGGCTGGCGAAGCCCTGCCTTTTGAGCAAAAGGATATTCAAGCCAAAGGCTATGCCTTAGAATGTCGCCTTTATGCGGAAAATCCAGCGAATGATTTTTTACCAGTTACGGGCAAGATCTACGATTGGCATTGCGAAGAGCTTGAAGGCTTGCGCTATGATACGGGCTTGGAGACGGGCGCTGAAGTGAGTATGTTTTACGATCCGATGCTGGCGAAGATCATTGCGCATGGCGAAAATCGTGCGATGGCAATCCGCCGCATGCGGCGGGCACTCGCACTCTTGCGGGTACAGGGCTTGGTGACCAACCAACAGTTTTTAAGGGAGCTAATTGCCCTGCCGAGCTTTGAAGCGGGGGAATATGACACCCAATTTATTGAGCAACAGATGCATCTCAACACAGAAGTCCCTGCCCAAATCTCAACAGAATCGGCGCTTGCTTTATTGGCTTGGCAATGGCAGCACAGAAAAGCAAGTAGGGGATTACTAAGCTCGATCCCTACGGGTTTTCGGAATAATTTTTATCAAATGCAACAACAGAGTTATCTGCATGGAGAACTGCAATTAGACTTTGCTTACAAAAATAATGTTGAGCATCTGGAAGTGGTTTATGAGGAGGAAATTTATCAACTCCAAATTATTCAAATGGAAGCTGGGATGATGCAACTTTCTATCAATGGCTTGGCGAAAATCTATCATATTGTAAAAGCAGCTGAAGGACAGTTTTTTGTACAACACCCTCAATATAGTAGCCTCGAAATCAAAGAAAAAGATCGTTATCCAAGTACGAAAACCGAAGAAGCCGAAGGTAGTTATAAATCGCCGATGCCCGGAGAAATCCTCAAAGTTTTGGTTCAAGAAAACGATCTGGTAAAAGAGGGGGATGCCTTACTCATTTTGGTTTCTATGAAAATGGAGAATACGATCTATGCGAATAGCGATGGGCAAATCAAAGCGGTTTTTGTAGAAGCTGGGGAGCAGATTGAGGCGGGGACGCAGTTGTTGGAGTTTGAAGAAACTTAGCGTTTAGTTTTCTGTAGGTTGTCGTCTATGTTTTAGGGGCATCTCGTCACGTAAAACGGACGAGATCCGCTATGCTACATAGCTCACTCTTCGTTCGGCTGCTTCGCTTCGCTTGCATCTAGCTGCTTTCAGCAGCTACTATTTCGCAGCGCGGCGCCAATTAGTATACACATTAAACCCCTAAAAAAATGAAAATCAACAGCTACCTAATTTGTATGTTACAAAGTACTTAGTCTATTCTTAATGGCTTGTAACCACAATTCTGAAATAGATAAATCAACTTCAGAAAGGGAACAAATGGAGGAAGAAAAAACTGCAAACAAGGTTTTCTTGGTTCCTAGCCTTCTTTGACTTTTTAGAAGCCTTTCCCTGGGGATGTTCCAAAGGAGTCCTTGGGACCTTTGGCATAGGCTTCGGCAACTTTAGGGGCTAAACAGTTTCGGTTATTAAACTTTTAGAGCATCGAGATTGTAGCAACAGGAACGAACAACTTGATTATTTTTCAGACCATTATGACTCTTGTCTTCACGGACTATTGCTATAAGATTAGGGACTTAAACTAATGACTATAAGTACCTAAAAATTTAAACAGGCTCTAAACTTGCAGTTGTCCGAGATGCCCCTTATTTTTGTTCTGCAAAGTTGGCGGTAGAAGACATCCAAGATTATACTTTTAGAAAAAAAAGGAAGTCCTCTTTCATTTTCACTAACTTCACTAAATTGCTACTATTAACAGAGCGTGCAATCACACTCAAACATATACCATCAAGATTCAACCGTATGAAATTCAACGAATATCCGTATCAACGTCCCGATTTAGATCAATACAAAGCAGATTTTAGTCAAGCCTTGAACACTTTTACAGAGGCTGCTACGGCTGAGGAGCAAATTCAAGCTCTAGAGCATATCAACACATTGAGAGCTGCTTTTGATAGCATGTATACTATTGCAAGCATTCGCCATTCGATCAATACCAAAGATGAGTTTTACGAAAAAGAAAATAACTTTTTTGATGAACATTATCCAGAAGTGGGGGAGTTGACCAATGCTTATTATCGAGCCTTGCTGCAATCTAAATTCAAAACGGACCTAGAAGCACATTTTGGTTGGCAACTTTTTATTTTGGCAGAGTTGAATCTCAAAACTTTTGAGCCCGCCATTCTCGAAGATTTGAAAGAAGAAAACCGACTGAGTACTGCGTACCGCCAAATTAAGGCAAGAGCTGCTATTGAATTTAGAGGAGAAACCTACAACCTCTCATCAATTAGCCCTTGGGAGTTGGATAAAGATCGCCAAACTCGCAAAGAAGCACAGGAGGCCAAATGGAAGTTTTATGAAAACAATGCTCCCGAAATAGAAGATATCTACGATCAATTGGTAGGGGTACGACATAGTATGGCTCAAAAACTAGGTTATGATAATTATGTAGGCTTGGGATATGCCCGAATGCGCCGATCTGACTACAATGCAGAACTAGTGGCTAATTTCCGACAGCAAATTTTAGAGCATGTAGTACCTATATCTCAGGAATTATATGCCCGACAAGCTAAGCGTTTGGGCATTGAAAATATGGAATATTATGACTATGCCTTAGGCTTTCTTTCTGGAAACCCTACTCCCAAAGGTAAGCCCGATTGGATGGAGCAGCAAGCTGCTCAGATGTATCAAGAGTTGTCGGGAGAAACCAATGAGTTCTTCAGTTATATGTCCAACAACCAACTTATGGACCTCGACTCAAAGGATGGCAAGATGACTGGAGGCTATTGTACTTTTATTGGAACGCATCAATCGCCTTTTATCTTCTCCAATTTCAACGGAACTAGCCATGATGTAACCGTTTTGACGCACGAAGCTGGACATGCCTTTCAATGTTATGCTACAAGCCGAAATACCAAATTGTATGAGTACTTGTGGCCGACTTATGAGGCCTGCGAGATCCATTCGATGAGTATGGAGTTCTTCACTTGGCCTTGGATGCAGCTCTTTTTTCAAGAAGATACCGAAAAGTTCAAGTTTGAGCACCTCTCTGGAGCTTTACAGTTCCTTCCTTATGGTTGTGCCGTAGATGAATTTCAGCATCGGGTTTATGAAAAACCTAATATGACCACAACTGAGCGTAATCAAACTTGGCGAGAAATTGAGCAAAAATACTTGCCTCATCGAAATTATAAAGGGAATGCCTTTTTAGAAAATGGTGGGTTTTGGCAACGGCAAAGCCATATTTTTAGCGCTCCTTTTTATTATATTGATTATGTACTCGCCCAAATCTGTGCTTTTCAGTTTTGGAAGCGTAGCTTGATGGATAAAGAGGCTGCATGGAAAGACTATATGACCCTTTGCAAGGCGGGAGGATCGATGTCCTTCTTGAAATTGGTCGACTTGGCAGGCCTACGTTCTCCTTTTGAAGATGGTACGGTAGCTTGGGCTTTGGAACCTGTAAAAGAGTACTTCGCTCAAGTGGACGACAGCAAGTTTTGAGATAACGCCTAGATATTTTGTTTATACTTATAAAATTCTCCAAAAATACCAATACAATGCGTTTACTATTGTTTACTATGCTGCTTTTCTGCATTTCATACAGCAGTCAGGCTCAAAAAAAGAAAAAAGATAAAGACAATTGGGAATACAACCAAGCAGATTGGGGGAGCTATGAAAAGCTGCCTAAAAACACCCAAATTACAGGACCAGGGTTGATTTTTGTGGCAGGGGGAACCTTTAATATGGGGAAAAGAAGCACAACGGATACGCTTATTCGCAGAGTTACAGTTAGCTCTTTCTATATAGATGCTACGGAGGTCTCTAATAAGGCCTATCGGGAGTTTGTGGCTTGGATGCAAAAATATAATAAGGATGAACCCATAGAAAAATGGTTGCCAGATACTACCTTTTGGGCCTATTACATTAAGGGTAGGGATAAGGATTTGGAACAGCAATTGATAAAGGATTATTTCAGACTGCCCGCTTTTGACTATTTCCCAGTGCTTGGTGTAAATTGGAAGCAGGCCGCTGCCTTTTGCAAATGGAAGTCTGATCAGGTTAATAAACAAATATTGATCGACCAGGGTTATTTGAAGCCTAACGATCTACAAGGAATCCCTTTTTCTACTGCTGCTTATTTATCAGGAGCCTATGATGAGCAACTCAAAGATCGGGAAAAGGTCAAGTTTGAAGATGGCTTACTCTTACCAAACTATCGCCTGCCTACCGAGGCAGAATGGGAGTTTGCCGCACTAGCCTTGATCGGAATGCAGTCTTATACAAAAGCTGATTCGAATCTTCCTCCCTTTCAATATCAAGCTACTCCTTCTAAACCAAAGCATTGGGATAAACCTGTGCGTAAGCGTTGGAAAGTTGCTCGAAAACATCAGAAAAAATACCCTTTACCAGATTACTACGTCAATGCGAAGGTGGATTTGCCTAATAATATTTTTGAAGGAGATCTGAATGATTATGGTCTGATAAATATGAATGACAATGTATCTGAATGGGTACAAGATGTTTATCGTCCAGTGGAAGATATAATCTCCTATGATCCATCAGAGTTTTTTGACCTTAACCCACTGATAGATTCTATGCCTAGCGATGAGCTGCAACCCCAACCCATAAATAAGCCAAAGCCTAATAAGGAATATACGCGAGTGATTAAAGGTGGCACATTTACAGATGCTAAGGGTTCAAAATGGCCTGGTGAGCGTTGGGCATGGCCGGAGCTTCAGGCCTCGGAAGAACTGCGGAAAAATCAGGTGCACCCTATTGGTTTTCGTACTGCTATGACTAGAGTAGGAGGCCCTCAGAATAAGAGGCGGATAAGAATGAAAAGGAAGTGAAATAACGAGTAGGAACCTTGCCATGTTTTCTCTGTAACTATTGATCCCTATGATCGTCGAGCCTATGTGTTTAGCGTAGGTCAAGAGGAGCATGCGTACCATAAGGACTGGAACTCGGCGCTTTTAGGGTCGAAGATCTGCAGTTCTCATTCATCAAAACAGGTCTCAATGATAGCCGTCTCATTTCATTACCAATTAGAAAAGGCCTTGTTGAATACATCCTCTACCACCTGCTCATAGATTTCCTCCACTAGTTGGGCTTCTACGGTACTCAAATCTGCATCGGCCGAAAAGTCTGCAAAACGGTCAAAGGTTTGAGTCCAGTCTTTTTTCTCTTGTTGGTTGTTTTTGAAATCTACCCGTATTCCAATACTTAGACGTTGCAAGGAGATGGTTTCTCCTGGTTTGGGGGCTATTGAGCTAATACGATAGCTGGTTACAGCTCCTTTAAACTCTATATCTCCCTTGGCGTTTTGGTATTCTAGGCGGGTATTGTTCAGGATCTGTAGCTTCAAAAATTCTGAAAACTGCTGTCCAAGGGTAGGAGGAGCATTCCCAGCTTCAGTATCAAATTGTTCTACCGAAAAGTTTTTAATAGAAGGGTCTAAATCATAAGGATTAAACCCAATTTTACAACTATATAGGCTGATGCTCAAACATAAAATAAGGAAGAAGGACTTATACATAGCAGATTAGATTAAACGGTGGTTGCTTGTTTGTTAAATTTGATCTAATAATTAGGTGACCCAAAATTATTTTTTATTCTCCTTTTCATTCAGCCCGATATTCATTATTATTGTAACATCTTAGAGTCTAATAAGGCACTAAGTTATTGTAAAAAACATTCAGACTGTATTATTAATCACAAAAATAAGAAAAACCTTAATGAAAACGATTGCTGTAGCTTATGGGGATGGTATTGGTCCCGAAATTATGAAAGCAGTCCTCCGCATTATGAAAGCGGCAGGTGCTGAACTTCAATACGAAGAGGTGAAAATTGGGAATGAAGTATATCTAAGTGGGCAGGAATCTGGTATTGATCCTAGCGCATGGGAAGTATTTAGAAAGCATGGCGTTTTTCTCAAAGCACCTATTACTACTCCTCAGGGGGGAGGATATAAAAGTCTGAATGTCACCATTCGCAAAACCCTGGGACTTTTTGCCAATATACGTCCCGTGAAGGCCTACACCCCTTTTGTAGATAGCCATTTCCCAGATATGGATGTAGTGGTAGTTCGTGAAAATGAAGAAGATTTATATGCTGGCATTGAGCATCACCAAACTACGGAGGTCGTACAATGTCTAAAACTAGTATCCAAACCTGGTTCAGAGGTAATCATTCGCTATGCTTTTGAGTATGCTCGTATGCATGGTCGCAAAAAGGTGACTTGTATGTCTAAGGACAATATTATGAAGATGACCGATGGAATGTTCCATAAAACTTTTGACGAAGTGTCTAAGGAATATCCTGATATCGAGGCGGAACATTGGATCATCGATATTGGGTCAGCACTCTTGGCAGATCAGCCTGAGCGCTTTGATGTGGTGGTCACCCTCAACCTTTATGGAGATATTATTTCCGATATCACAGCGCAAATTGCGGGTTCTGTAGGGCTTGGTGGTTCTGCCAATATCGGAGAAAACTTTGCGATGTTCGAAGCGATTCATGGTTCCGCTCCGGATATTGCTGGAAAAGGTATTGCCAACCCCTCTGGTTTGTTGAATGGGGCCTGCATGATGTTGGTACACCTAGGAATGGCCGAAGCCGCAGCTAAAA
>CAZOLU010000102.1:10389-10953 GCA_964580485.1 uncultured Saprospiraceae bacterium
GTACCCCAAAAGTTGAAGGTGGTTAGCTATGGCGAAAATATTAAACCTGTGGAAGTCAAACGCCGCTTGCCTAAACGCTCTGAGAAGGCTTTACAAGGGGTGGATGTTTTTATCGACTGGGTAGAACAAGACAATGGCCGTAATCCTGAAATTATTGGAAAGGGCTTGGAAGCTGCTGCTGATGGTAAACTTAAATTGAAAATGATTACCAATCGTGGGCAAAAGGTTTACCCTAATGGGCATCCCGAAACTTTCTGTACCGACCACTGGCGCTGCCGTTTCTATGAACCCAATAAGGAAGCGGTAGATTATAATGATGTCATGTACTTACTTCAAAAAGTATATGCTGCTGGTTTTGATGTAATTAAGACAGAAAATCTGTATACTATTGATGGCGAACGTGGTTATTCTCTAGGACAAGGGGAATAATATGATGGATGAATAAACGCATTTGCCAATTTAAATAAGAGTCAACCCTTATCTTTGACGCATAAAGCAGACTCAAGTTGCATTTGCTTAGCAGAGTGGGCTAGACTATTAGACCCAAAGACAGAACCTACATCA
>CAZOLU010000103.1:0-4953 GCA_964580485.1 uncultured Saprospiraceae bacterium
TCCTGTAGAAATTTGGAGATACAATAGTGATGAAATATCTAAAGTATTTTTTACTGAAAAACCTGTGAAAGAATTCATTTTAGATCCTTATCAGCAAACAGCAGATGTAGATCGAAGTGATAATTACTTCCCAAAACGTAATAAACCTACACGTTTTGAAATGTATCGCAATTAAATAAGTCAATTTTTAGTGGTTTTATATAGCACAAGGCAGAATAGTCTTGTGTTTTTTTAGTAGTAAAACACATAAATGTACATACACTAAAAGTTAAGACAATAAATGTTAGCTCGCCAAGGCAATACAGGCTATACTCACCCTTACCCCTTCTATCTCCAACAATTTCAATGCACAGGCTTCTAAGGTAGCACCAGTAGTTAATACATCATCTACTAGCAATAAATGTTTTCCTTCAATGTCTTTACTATGTTTTACAGCAAAAGCATGTTCTACATTAGCAAATCGATCCATTCTCGATTTTTTCGTTTGCGTTTCAGTATAATTTGTTCGAATAAGATACTGTTCTGTGAAAGGGATGTTTAGACCATCGGATAGACCTTTGGCCCATTCAGCAGCCTGATTATAACCCCGTTGATGCCGTTTTTGGGGATGTAGAGGAACTGGAATAATGTAATCAATCGTCAGCCAAAACTCATCTTCTTTAAGCATAGAAGCATAAAGCTTCCCTAGTTCCTGGCCAATTTCGGGTCGATCATCATATTTGAGTTGATGAATTAGCTGCTGTAAGAGTTCTCCTTTCACAAAAGTATAAGCAGAGGTAGCACGTTCAATCTGTACTCGCCCCCAAAATCGTTCTTTAACAATATTTTCTTCCAACAGATGATAATTGGTAGGTTTTATTTTACGCTCACAAGCCAAGCAAATAGAACGCCCTTTATGTAGAGGTTGCTCATTACAACCTAAACATAAAGGGGGATACAACAGGTCTAAAAGATAGGAAAGCATAATGCTATAATTATACATTTGGTCAAGTAAGATAACCTCCTTTACTAAACTGATAATTAACGGTTAGCATCGACAAGAGTAGCAACATCCCTCCTGCTTGATGCAATACTCCTAAAGTAGGAAAAATATTTGGTTTCAATACATTCATCACCGTCAAAATGCCTAAAGTTACTTGCAAAATAAGCGCAAACAACAAGAACCAATTAGCTCTAGCCAATACTTTAGAAGCTTGTAAACACTGTACTTTAAAGAAAAACAAGGGTACTAAAATACAAAGTAAATAGGCCGTAGCTCGATGTAGTACTTGAATCAATGCCGGTGCAAAGTCGCGATCCTCAGCAGAAATACTATTGTAAAAAATCAAATTTTTCCAAGACCATTTCGACCAGTCGCCAAGCACTTCAGAAACCCAAATCCAAGAGCCATCACTATCTACCCCCATGTGAGGAAAATGAGGAGCTACCCAGCCCGCCTTCATCCCCGACATCAAGCCCCCTAATGCTAGTTGGATGGCAATAACCGTAGTAATTCGCCAAGCTAGTTTTCGCATTCGTTTGTTATGCCCATCTAAGGTTTGAGGCTGCAAAACTTTTAGCGTTGCCCACCACAAGATCCCCAATAAGGTAACTGCAATAGAGAGATGTATAGTAAGCCGATAGGCATCTACCCAAACATGAGTCTCGGTATTGATACCACTACTTACCATTATCCAGCCGAATGTGGCCGCTAAAGCGGCAAAGGCTACCACGATACCCAAATCTCGCATTAATGCCTTAGGAAGCCATTTTTTGCGCCAGAAGATAAGAAACGGAATAAGAAAAACAAAGCCCATACTACGCGCCCAAAGCCGATGAAAATATTCCCAAAAATATATGTACTTAAACTCCTGCATCGTCATATCGGCATGAATAGCCTCATATTGCAAAGTGTGATTCTTGTATTTCTCAAAAGCTTCCTCCCATTGAGCTGTATTCAAAGGTGGTAAGGTTCCTTTAATGACATTCCATTCTGTAATAGATAAACCAGAGTCGGTTAGGCGGGTAATTCCACCGATCACCACCTGTATGAAAACCATGACAATGCCAATTAACAGCCAAATGCCTACGGCTCTAGGAATAGTTTTAATAGTATTCATAAACACTCTTTTAATATACGAAACAAGACTTTATTTTTAGATCTCCTACGAGTCGCTAAAATACAGCGATTTTTGAGATTATCTATACAAAAAACAAGAGAGCAAAACTAGGGTTATATAGAAGAACCTATTTAGATACTTTCTAGATAAAAAGAAACATTAATATTCACCTTGTTTTAAATGAATGATCATCTGACTTAATTAATGATGGTTAATACTTTTTAAAAATTTTTATTAATATCTTAATATCATTAAGGCTGTGGATAAGTGGATAACCTATTTAGTCAGTGGTTAAAAAAAAGATCTCCACATTAACCTGCTCGTTTTGCACAATTTTATACACAATCAGTATTCAATAAAAATCGAGATTTTGAAAGGTTTTCCACATTTAAAGCCGTTTTGTGGATAACTACCCTTCTTTAGTTGTGGAAAATGGACTTTTGTGGA
The DNA here is from genome assembly GCA_964580485.1 of uncultured Saprospiraceae bacterium. Classification (GTDB taxonomy): domain Bacteria; phylum Bacteroidota; class Bacteroidia; order Chitinophagales; family Saprospiraceae; genus Saprospira. Next base: position 2,547 of record CAZOLU010000103.1, read on the forward strand.
AAAGTGAGTGAGTTCTGTGGAAAGTTGCTGAGATATCCACATTGTTACAAAGATTAGTTGAGTGGTTCTTGAAATTATCAACAAGTTGAAGTTGACTTTGTGTACTTTTAGTGGAAAACCTACAACTTATACACAAAAGTTTGTTGAAAAGATGTTACCATATAATGTTGCTTACCAATTATTTATAGATTTTTAAAATAATAATGTTTATAACTCTCAATTTAAAGGTCTTTAACAGTAAAACATATTTATTTAAATCAGGTTACACACATTTGTTTGGCTACTTTTTGTGGAAAAAGTTAAGCTTTATGAAATGAATGACCATCAACAGTAGCATTACTAGGGTTTTGAACGACTTTTACCTGTTTTCATGTGGATTAACTGTGGAAAACTTCACTAAAAAGTTGGAGCTTCGATAAAATGGGATATTAATTTGTTTGAAATGTTATGTTTTTGCGTACTTTATATATTTTTATAACTTTTTTGATTAACTTATTGATTTCTCAGGTTGTTTTTCCACGGCTTTTATGTTGATAACTTGTGTTTTTGTGTGTAATTGTTTATTCCAACGAATACTTGTAGAAGTTTTTTGATAAATGTAAAAACTGAGCGGGGATAGTGTCAAGAATATGTATCTTTGTATAGCTGTCGATATTCAATACTACTGATCATCTATAAATATTGCCTAATTGTATGTGTACTCGATTTTCGTTTGATGTTCCCCGTGAAAAAATGAAAAGACAATTCAATTTGTCGATAAAAAAAGAGTTAGACAAAAGCTACAACATTGGGGCAGGACAAAAGGCGTATATTTTAAGCAACAAATCTTTAGAGTTACAGGTTTTTCAATGGGGCTTAATTCCTCATTGGGCCAAACGAAAAGAAGTTGGAGAAAGTTTAATCAACGCAATGGCCGAAGGGATTGAAACCAAACATTCGTTCAGACTCCCTGTTCGACAGCATCGATGTCTTGTTTTTGCAGATAGCTATTACGAATGGCACCGAAAGGGACTTGCAACCCAACCCTATCGGGTGCAGTTGCAAGATCAAAGTATTATGGCTTTTGCTGGAGTTTGGGATGTTTGGCAAGACCAGCAGCATCGCTTATACAAAACTTTTTCTATTATTACTGTTCCTGCTAATGAAGATCTCAACGGGATTTCGGCTACCCGCATGCCTGTAATTTTGAAGGATGGGGGGGCGCAGGCGCGTTGGTTGAGTGAGCAAAGTCTGACTACTGCGCTCAAACTTTTGCAACCTTTAGAAAACGGTTCACTAAGCTACTACCCTATCTCTAAAGCGGTAGATGATTTAGAAAACAACTATATAGAACTTCACAAACCTATTGATTTAGAAACGGAGTTGTAGTTCAAGCTGTATAAAGCGACAAATTCTCGGTCAACTAAAGTTTATAAAATATCCAACTCTAGTAAATTTATAGTAGCTTTGTTTCAAAAGTCAATTCCTCTAAACTTTATATAATTATTAAACATGGCAGACATCCAATATTTAGAAAAAATGGCCACTCAGGTACGGCGTGATATCATTCGTATGGTGCATGCTGTTCAAAGTGGGCACCCTGGTGGATCACTAGGTGCTACCGAATTTTTTACCGCACTCTATTTTGAGGTGATGGATCATCATCCTACTTTCAACATGGATGGACAAGGCGAAGATGTATTTATTCTCTCCAATGGACATATTTCTCCTGTTTGGTATTCCGTACTGGCTCGATCGGGCTATTTCCCTATTTCAGAATTAGCCAGCTTCCGTCAAATTAACTCTCGCTTGCAAGGGCATCCTACTACGCATGAAGGGCTTCCTGGAGTGCGTATTGCTAGTGGTTCTTTGGGGCAAGGACTTTCTGTAGCTACAGGAATTGCTTTGGGAAAAAAGCTAGATGGAGATGAGAAACTGGTGTATGCCCTAACGGGTGATGGGGAGTTGCAAGAAGGTCAAGTATGGGAAGCCATTATGTTTGCTGCACATAATAAAGTAGATAATCTCATTGTAACCGTAGATTGGAACGGTCAACAAATTGATGGGGCTAATGACGATGTTCTTTCTCTTGGCGATTTGGAAGGCAAATGGAGTAGCTTTGGTTGGGAAGTGCTGATCAATGAGCAAGGCAATGATATGCAAGCCACATTAGATGCCTTCGCTGCTGCCAAAGCCAAAACTGGACAAGGCAAACCTATTGTGATCCTCGCAAAAACCGATATGGGACATGGCGTAGACTTTATGTCGGGTACCCACGCTTGGCATGGTAAAGCGCCAAATGATGAGCAAACCGAAAATGCTTTGGGGCAGTTGGAAGAGACGCTGGGGGATTATTAACACTATTTTTAAACATTGACTTATACCTTATATATACAATATGCTAAACAACATCCAATCTACCGGAAAA
>CAZOLU010000103.1:4963-10892 GCA_964580485.1 uncultured Saprospiraceae bacterium
CACACGCGATGGCTTTGGCGATGGGATCTACGAACTGGGGAAAACCAACCCTAAGGTGGTAGCACTTTGTGCGGACCTCGCAGGCTCATTAAAATTAGACAACTTTATCAAGGACTTTCCCGAACGCTACTTCCAAGTGGGGATTGCCGAAGCCAATATGATGGGAATTGCCGCAGGCTTGGCCACTACGGGCAAAATCCCCTTTACCTCCACCTTTGCCAACTTTTCCACAGGCCGAGTCTATGACCAAATTCGTCAGTCTATCGCCTATTCTCACAAAAATGTAAAAATCTGTGCTTCTCATGCAGGCTTAACCCTAGGAGAAGATGGGGCAACACACCAAATTCTAGAAGATCTAGGTTTGATGAAAATGCTACCAGGCATGACCGTCATCAACCCCTGCGATTATCATCAGACAAAAGCAGCAACCATAGCGATTGCAGACCATCAAGGCCCTGTATATTTACGCTTCGGTCGCCCAGGCTGGCCCATGTTTACTGAAAATATGCCTTTTGAAATCGGTAAGGCTTTGATGATGAATGAAGGAACGGATCTAACGATCTTCGCCACCGGCCACTTAGTCTGGAAAGCTGTAGAAGCTGCCAAGGTTTTAGAAGAGGAAGGGCTTAGCATAGAGCTAATTAACATCCATACCATCAAACCACTAGACGAAGCCGCAGTATTAGCTTCTGCTGCCAAAACAGGAGCAGTCGTAACTTGCGAAGAACACAACTACCTCGGTGGGTTGGGCGAAAGTATCGCAGGCCTTTTGGCAAGAAAGCATCCTACTCCTATCGAAATGATAGCCGTACAAGATACTTTTGGAGAAAGCGGTAAGGTGCCCGACCTATTAGAAAAATATGGATTGACCACCAACAACATCATCGCAGCCGCTAAAGCGGCGATTCACCGAAAAACACAATAAACTAAAGAAACGTTTTGCCAAATAAATTGAATACCATGAAAAATATCTTGTTGCTTGCACTTGCTTTTAGCTCCATATTGCTATTGAGTACTTGTAAATCTTCAGGAGGGCGAGGCCTCAATATTTTTTCCGTAGAACAAGACAAACAGTTGGGCGCTCAACTCAAAGCCGAAATCCAAAGTAAACCTAGTGAGTATAAAGTACTCCCTTATGTCGGTAATGAGCAAGCCTACAATTACCTCTACAAAATGAGAGATGCCATCCTAGCTTCTAGTGAAGTGAAGTTTCGCAAAGAATTTAATTGGGAGCTCTACATTATCCATGATGATAAAACCTTAAACGCTTTCTGTGCTCCAGGTGGCTATATGTATGTATATACAGGTTTGATCAAATACTTGGACAAAGCTGACGACCTCGCAGGGGTCATCGGGCATGAAATCGCCCATGCCGACCAGCGGCATTCTACACAACAAATGACCAGAAGCTACGGCTTACAAACCCTAGTAGGCATACTCGCAGGGGAAAACCCTGGAATGTTGGCGCAACTAGCATTAGGCCTAACCACGCTAAAATTTAGTCGCAACCACGAAAAAGATGCCGACAACCACTCGGTAGATTACCTCTGCGACACCAAATATGCCGCCAACGGAGCCGCAACCTTCTTTAAAAAACTAATAGATCAAGGCCAAGGCGGTGGACCAGCCTTTCTAAGTACACATCCCAACCCCGGCAATCGAGTAGAAGCCATCAATGCAAGAGCTAAAGAACTCAAATGCTCTACCAAACCCATTGCCAATTCAGGATATGCCGCTTTCAAAGCCCTACTACCTTAGTAGATCCTAATACAAAGTGCAAAAGGGACAAACCCTCTCAGGTTTGCCCCTTTGCGACACTTTGTGACTATGCTGCGATAGCCAAATTAAAGGACTACTACTAGCTTAGTTTCTTACTTCAAATTGCTTGCCACTCGTAGCAGCAGCCTCCAAATTTACAAATTTGAAAGCACTTTCAGCCATCTTTTACAAGATTTTGAATCAAAAAAAAGGCGGGCCACTCTTTTAGTGTCCCTACCTTTTATGAATCACGCTATGCTACAAATGAAAAAACTGAATCGAATTAGACCTGCTAAGGCCCTTCTTCTCAATTCTTATACTAAAGATGCAAAAAATAAAATCCCCCCCTATTTAGAAATAAAAAATAGGAGAGGATCGAGAAAATTTTAGATTGATAGCATCAAACCGCTACATTAAAATCACGCAAAGCATCATTCAAAGAAGTTTTTTTATCGGTACTTTCCTTCCGTTGCCCAATAATCAGCGCACAAGATACTTGATATTCTCCAGCAGGAAACTTTTTCGTATAGCTACCTGGAATCACTACCGAACGTGCAGGCACTCTACCTTTATATTCCACAGGCTCATCCCCCGAAACATCAATAATCTTAGTAGATTGGGTGATGACTACATTAGCTCCAAGCACAGCTTCTTTTTCTACTCTTACGCCCTCCACTACAATACAACGAGAGCCAATAAAACAGTTGTCTTCGATAATGACGGGCGCAGCTTGCAAGGGTTCTAATACTCCACCAATACCTACGCCACCACTCAGATGCACATTTTTACCAATTTGTGCACAAGAACCTACCGTAGCCCAAGTATCTACCATGGTCCCACTGTCTACATAAGCCCCAATATTCACATAACTGGGCATCATAATTACCCCTTGAGCTAGAAAAGCCCCATGACGAGCAATAGCATGAGGTACGACTCTTACGCCCAGTTTTTTGTAATCCGTTTTCAATGGAATTTTATCATGAAACTCAAAAGGGGCTAGTTCAATCGTATGCATTTCCTGAATTGGAAAATACATTACCACTGCCTTTTTAACCCATTCATTCACCTTCCAGCCATCTTCTGTAGGCTCTGCCACACGCACGACCCCCTTATCCAATAAATCAACAACCTCTCGTACAAGGTTACGGGTTTCTTCTGTTTTTAATAGATCTCGATTTTCCCAGGCGGCTTCAATAGGATCAATGTATGCTTTCATTTTTTTAATTATTAGGTTAATAGTCCGTGAAGTTTTTTAGTTTTTGCAAAAAACTCAAAAATTAGCTTTTTTGATGATTGATTATCAACGTTTTATTTACTTTAGCTAATTTTTATGATTCTATTGATAATAAATCATCTACAAAAAGTTCACGGGCTAAAGTTAGATGAAATATTGTAATTTTCAGACTTTAGATGAACTATGTTTTTATTAGGGGCAGCCTGCGGTATACCGCAGGCTCTGCTATGCTTCGGGGTTCGTTGATCACTCAGCCCAAGGTCTGCATCTCATGACCGAGATGCACCCCTTCGCAGCGCAGCGCCCACCACTTGTATTCGATATTTCAGCAAAGCCGATGCTTATTCCTCCGGTCTTTTAGCAAAACGAATTTTTACACCAATATTAAAACTCAGTGCATTGAAATTTGTTTTGGTGGCCAGTAATTCTAAGGGTTGGTTAAAGTCAAAATTAACCCCACTGCTTACGGTAGCTGTTATAGTATTAGACTCCGGACTGAGTTGATCTCTAAAAATGATTTCTTTTTCAAAAGTGTTGGCTGTGGCTAGTCGATCCATAACCTCTCCAGAAGCCTTATCGGTTTCATCCCACTGTACCAAAAGGGCATCCTTCGACTTGATGCGCATATTGGAATGACGAATTTCAAAAAAGAGTTGAAAATTTTCATTAGGATAATTGACATTTACCCCCACAAAACCATTAAAACCCAGTGAAAATGCACCATAGACTTCCCGAACCAGATAAGTGGAGTTCAAGTTATTATCCAACTGCTCTTCCAAAACAGTTTTTCCCGTCAACGGAATCAATAAACCAAACCCCGCATAAGGTTGCAATAAGCCAGGAGAGGCCTGTACATAAAAACTAGGAGCAATGCGCAGCTGCCGAGTATAGGCATAGGTGACTGTATTTCTGTCGGCTCTAGTAGTTTCACCTGCATATTTTCGACTTCCCCAAAGATATTCCATCTCTAGTTCCATCCCAAAATTTTGTTGAAAACTATAACCCCCAACCAAACGAAAATGTGCGCCACTACCAATAGTACCATAAATATTTTGATCTAGTGTATATACAAAATTGCTATCCTGATTCAATACCGTATTGGTAAAAACATCATTGGCCGCCGAAATGCTATACCCACCACCCACTCGAAGATAAGCTCCCTGTTGAGCCATCAAAATACTAGCCCAAATCAAGAGCGCGCTAATCACGATGATTTTTTTCATAACTGTAAACTTATGCCGATCATATAAATACTTGTCCTCAACAAGATACAAAAAATCCCGATCCAAAGGATCGGGATCAATAAATCAAAAGCTAATTTGCTAAATTATTTAGGGTCTGCTGAAAAGTAGGTCCACCCCACACACTTTATCAGATCTTGATTCTGCCAATTTCACTTTTCGTTTGAAACAGTTGTGCAATAAAAGATAACTCTTTATTGATAATAATGTATTTTGAAGGGATGTAAACAGCATAAAATAGCATAAAAAAATGGCACAAAAAAAGCGATGTACAGTTTAGCACCAGAAAGGCAATAGCAATCCATGCCTCGCTTGTTTGTTTCAGCTTAGCAGCTACCCTTTGTAGTCCATAATGTTGTTTTAAATGGCCAAAAGTCCCTTCGATTGTATTACGTTCGCCTGGCGTTTCTTTTTCTATCGGCTCACCCTTTTTTGGTCTTCCCGGACCTCGCCCCGACATCTTTATACCATTTTGCTTACACCAGTTTCGGTTTGCCCTCGTCCTATATTGCTTATCAGCCTTGATCTCTGTTGGATAATACCCGAATATCTTTTTGAAACGCTCCGCAGCTGGGATTAAGTCCTCCCCATCGTGTGTGGCATCCCAATCCAGCCTATGTATATGCCGGAAGCCGTGATGATCGATGAATGAGCAAATCTTAGCACCAAACTCTGTTTCCGCTCTGCTTTTCCCCCTTTTGATAGGTCTTACATGTGGCTGATGGATATTGACGATTCGATTATCACAGCGAATCGTTTTGTTTTTGAACATTTCAAGTTGTTGACGATATATTTCCTTGATTATTAGCATATATCTATACAAAGGAAAACTTAGTAAATCTGCCAATGATAAACTACTTTCGTCCATCAACTTGTCTATATATTTCAGGTTACGTTTTAGATATTGTAGGCTCTTTTTTATTTGTTTCCGAATTGCTTTCTTTGAAGGTCTTCTTTTCATCGAAAAAGCTGTATGTTCTTTATCTGCTATCTTTCTATAGGTTCTTGGCTTTCTAAAACCGCTTTTTTTTGATATACAATCCAGTATTTCCTCACTTTTTTCCCTTGCAGCATTGATTAACTTAGTATCTGTTGGAAAGCCAATATCCTGGGGCATTACCGTACTATCTATCATCATCGTTCCCTCACTTGCCTCCGATTCTGACAAGGAATCATCTCCAGTGCCTAAATCTATATCATCTTTAGAATCTATATCTTTTGTCTCCTTTTCCTTCTGGTGATTTCTTTCAGCATCAAGTGCTAATTTTTCTACAACCTCTTGCAACTGCTCCCAATCGAAACGAGACCTAAAATGGACCAGACTGCTCGCATCGAAAGGTGCTTCCGTTGAAAAACTGCTGAGTCCTATAAAAAACTGAAGGTAGATGTTTTCCTTAATTTGACTGACGACTTCACGATCAGATATATTTAGTTTATGCTTAATCAGCAATGCGCCAATAGCTATTCGCGCTGGAACTCCATTTCCACTACCTTTACCTGTTTTAAGACTTCTTTCGTATATAGAAATCAGAATGCCCCAAGGTATGTTTTTACTCAAAAGAACCCACCGGTTATTTGGGTCGAGGCTCTCCTCAAATGGGGTCGAAAATAAACTTAGCTGGTTTTGGTCAGAATTTTTCATAGTCACTGCATAGATTTTGTCCCCAAATATACATATTTTCGTGCAGTTTAACAA
>CAZOLU010000104.1:0-10818 GCA_964580485.1 uncultured Saprospiraceae bacterium
TAGAAAAAAGCGTTCCGCAACAATAATGTTGTAGCTCAAACGAGCATGACCAGTCATGGGCCTTGAGGTGAATTGATGCATGCTACTATCTACTAGCATACGTGATCCCTTGCGCTGCATTAAATTCCACTCGGCATCAAGGTTAATCGGTCCCCAATTGAATAATAGATCGGCAGCGAGGGTTTGGCTCTGCTCAAACAGAGCGGTTTTGGATTGATGTGCTGCGGCAAGCCCTAAAGACACGCCTTTGCGCTGATTGAAGTAATTGATATTATAGCCCAGTTTGTATTGGTCTTGTTCTGGATCACCTATTTGAAAGACGACACGCCCTACAAGTAAAGGTGCAAAGCGATTGCCAGAGGAGTTCCCCCCATTGGCAAGATAAACTGGATTAAAAACCCCCAGATTGTAGTTGATTCCAAACTTATCATTAGCCGTCCAGTTTCCTCCCAAATTAAGCCCTGCTGCACGCCCGGGCCCAGTACCGACCAAATGTTTTCTGATATAATTTTGCGACATGGCTTTTTCAAAAGAGTTGACGGACCAACCAGAGGTAATACTCTCTCGGCTCAATTGTGGGCGAAAATACCCTGCTGTGAGCCAGAAAAGGTCACTATTTTTGCTTAATTTTAAATTGGCCTGCACATCCCATACACTAACATTTGGCGATCCATTATTATGTCCTCCCATCGTAGCAGCATTAACATCCCTCCCAATAAGATCATAGGCGGCCATAAAGTTAAACTTCAAAAAATCATAAGGTTGCGCTTTTAACCCAAAACGCATTCTCCTAAGCTGAAAATTAAAGCGATTGTCTACGGGGTCATACAGCTCTGATGCTAGATTGTAAACCTCCTGGTTATGAGAGTACGTTGCCCAAGATTGCACCATCAAATAAGGCTGGATCTTAAAATCATCTTTCAGTGCTTGCCAATTTTCAAATTTCTTTTGTGCTTCTGTATTGGTGTAAATAAGACTTATTAAAAAAATGAGCCATAGAGAAGATCGCATAACTTTGATTTTAACCGTTGATGTAGGGATATTTTAATAACGGTTCAAAATTACAGCCATCTTCTCCTCCAAAAGGTGATGTTTATCACTTAGTAAAATCAGGCTAATGAGTAGAACCTGCTAAACTTAGAACTGCAGCTGATAGAAAAAGAGGGGAAAAAACCCAAATTGGAAACTCTGCTGTATAGAATTTGTATTTGGATCAAAAGTAAACTGTAGGTCGTTTTGAAAATAATCGCTACCTAAGAGTCCTCCGATTAGATCCGAAAAGTTAATCATATCAATATATAGATAATGAGAAGCCCTACGCCCGTTAAATCGTGCTCCAATTTTCAAATCCAGTCGAGTATAAGATCTAGATCTAGCAGAAAAAGCGTTGGCCTCATCTCGTATCTCCTGCCCTGCTTGAATGGATGTTTGTTCGTCTATAGGGGTGTAGGGTCTTGCCCCATGATGGTGTAGTCGGAAATCGAGGGTAATTACATTCATTTTTCGAACACCGATTTTAAACTCCTTCCCTCCTACCAATTGTACAATGTGCCGAACATCATTGGCCGTATTTCTCCAAACCAAATCACTGGCCCGATAGCGTGACCTAAAATAGGTTGTTGCAAAATGTCCATAAAATCCATTGCTAAAAAACTTTTCTAGGGTAATATCCAAACCATAATTGTAAGAAAGCCCTGTATTTTCTAGGTCATAGACCTCTGGAAATAAAGAAAATGTACCGTAATTGATTAAAGAATAGGTTGAGGCATAAGTATTTACAGGGATATCCGTAAGGTATTGCCCAAAAAGCTCGGTTTTGAGTCGCCACTCTCTTGCTATTTGCCATTGGTAGCCCAACTCGGTATGATGCGATCGGATAAAACCTAACTCACGGTTAGAAGTATCATAGGTTCCATCTGCATTAGGTCGAACCAAAAAGAGGGTAACAAAAGGGGTAAATTTGCTATGCCAACCATATCCAAAAGTAAAACGATGTGCTAAGCTTGGTTGAAAAGCTATTGCAAATCGGGGTTCTATGGCATAAGATTGTCGATTGAGGCTCATATATTGTGCCATCAGGCCTGCCGTCATAGACCAAGATCGATTGAACTTGATTTTGGTTTCAAAAAAGCTCTGACCATCCCATATCATTCCATCAAAAAGGTAGTTGTTGATGCCCGTTTGTACAAATTTATCATCAATATCAATCAGGTAAAAATAAGATCGTAGTCCATATCGAATTTGAATATTTCGATTCAGTTTAGTGTTGATAAAGGTAGAGACTCCTGGTATGATTTGTGTTTCAACTACATCATAGAAGGCTTGGGTCAGGCTATCATTCAAAACCGAATCCCGAAAAGAATTATAATAACTATAATAAGTGGACAGGGTAGTTTGGATATAAGATCGTTTGTTGAGTGCTTTTTGCTGTTGTACGCCCAACACTCCACTAGCTGTAGTTAGATAAAAATTGATATCTTGTTCCGCAAAAGGATCATCAGGGTCATTAAATTCATCTAAAAACTCCGTAGCACCATAGCCCCCCATTCCAAAAATAGAGATATTCCCAAAACGTTGAGAAGGGATATTGATTTTAAGGGTGAGGTCCTGATAACGTGGCAGGGCATTGGTTCCCAGATCCAAATTCAAGGCTTGTATGATATTAAAAAGTGAATATCGATAATTGAACAAGTAGGAAGCCCCACCTTTCCGAAAAGGCCCCTCTGCAGAAGCTTCAAGCCCAAACAAGCCTACCTGTGCTGTAAACTCGTGTTTTTGATTATTCCCATTGCGCAGGTTAATATCAAAGACTCCCGAGAAAGCCGTAGCATATTCCGCAGCAAAAGAGGATTTCAAAAACTCAGAGTTGTCCATGGTATTGGGGTTGATCATGGCAAATGGAGATCCAGTATTTCCAAGCGTAGGGAAATGGTTGGGATTATCGATCGGCACCCCTTCTATAAAATAGCGAATCCCAAAGGGAGCATTTCCCCTAGAGATAATATAGTTTTGTTGATCGTCAGTATTGTAAATACCTGCAAAACTTGAAACCAGGCGTGCGGGATCGTTGATGCCCCCAGCATATCGGCGCACCTCGTCGATGGTAAAGGGGTTGGCCCCTACCAAAGACATAGGATTGATAGCCCGCATTTTTTCGTTACGTAATAATGGTTTTTTCTTATCGGCTTTGTTTTCATTGACTATATTTTGGTCACCCGCCACCTTTTCATCTAATTTAATCATCAAAACCAACTCCTTACTTGCTGTGATATTCAATCCAGAAATGATCAACTCCTCATAGCCCGCTGCTTTAATCAACAATCGCTGCCGCCCTAGTGGAACTTCCTCTAACTCATAGCTTCCATCCGATTGGCTATAGTCTAAAACGGCAGGATTCACATTTAATAACTCAATCCGGGCATCTTTAATTGGCATTTGGGAGGAGTTGTCTAAAATACGTCCTCTAACAATTTGTTCATTTTGGGCATCAAGGAAGTTGGGTAGCAAAAACAACAATAGGATGCCCCAGGTTCTGCTAGTGTTTAGTAATACTGTCATTGTGTTTTGGTTAATATTCAATATATTAGATATTGAGCCTATGCACCTAGGATGGAGGAATGTAAGTGCGCTTAGAGAATATTAATATAAGCGTTTCGATAGAAAAGTCCTAATTTCATATGGACTATTTTAAGCATTGATTAGTATATGTTTTGACAAGTTGGCATAAGTACTTATATTCTTAGGAGATGGTTGATCTACTTAGGCTCTAAGCAAAAGTCATTTTGAGAAGCGTATAAAATTCCTCTAAAATCCTTATCTTTATCGAACCTCTAGTATTTCACTTTAAAATCTTTTTTCTTGAGAAAATCCGCAGAAATCGCTTTTTATGTAGTGCTGCTCTATATTTTGGTAGCCGGGGGCTGGTGGTCCTATTTACTACACAGTAAAAACTGGGAAGCCATGGAGGCTAAACTAGAAAACACCGCACTACAATTAGAAGCCCAAGGTATTGAAAATATTCAGGAGCACCCTGATTATACTGAAATTAGAAGATATTTCGAACGGCAGCGTTGGATGATTATTGGGGAGAGTGCCGTTTTCATGTTTTTGCTATTATTGGGCATGTGGCGTATTTTCAAAATCAACCAAAAACAGGTAGCATTAGCCAACCAGCAACAAAACTTTTTACTGTCTATCACCCATGAGCTAAAGTCGCCGATTGCCTCAGTTCAGTTGATTTTAGAAACCTTGGAAAAACGTCAATTGCGTCCTGAGCAAATTCAAAAACTGAGCAAAAATGGACTTTCAGAAAATCAACGCCTCCTCAAATTGGTACAAGATCTACTCCTAGCAGCTCGGGTAGAGGGTGGTTATGAATACAGTTTTGAAGCCATCAATATAGAAGATCTCATCAAAGAATGTGTAGGTTGGGCTGAAAATCGATTTAGAGGGAAAATCAACCTTCAATCTGATGCCCCCAACCTTGTATTGGAACGGGTAGATTACAGCACCTTGAGCTCTGCCATATTCAATCTTTTAGAAAATGCGATAAAATATGCGCCAGACGCTCCATCGATTGATATTGTGCTTTACCGAAAACAACAATTTTGTGTTATTGAAATTAAGGATCAAGGACCAGGTATTCCTAAAACAGAACGACAAAAAGTGTTCAACAAATTTTATCGATTGGGGCAGGAAAATACCCGAAAAACTAAAGGAACTGGCTTAGGTTTGTATATTGTAAAAAAAGTGGTGGAAGCGCATCAAGGAAGTATTCAAATTAAAGAAAATCAACCTAGCGGAACCATTTTCCTAATCAGCTTGCCTTTAGTGGTAGGCAATAGCTATAGCTTTAGAATCCGCAATCAAAACCAAATTCAGCTAAAAAATAGCTAAGTTATGAGAATTTTACTAGTCGAGGATGAAGAAAATATTAGAGAAACGCTGCAACTCAACTTAGAACTTGAAGATTATGAAGTTGTGGCGGTCGATAATGGTAAAGAAGTCCTACGCATCTTTCAGCATCAGCATTTTGATCTGATTTTATTAGATATTATGCTTCCAGAAGTCGATGGTTTGCAACTTTGTGAGCAAATTCGCCTGCAAAATATGGAGATTCCCATCATCTTCCTTACGGCAAAAGATACCACCGCAGATAAAATTCAAGGCCTAAAAAAGGGAGCTGATGATTATATTACCAAACCCTTTCACCTAGAAGAACTCCTACTTCGCATACAAATTCTACTCAAACGCAGTCAGAAAAATACTAGTGTTTCTATTGATGAATACGAATTTGGAAACAACCAGGTCAATTTCAAAACCTTTGATTCGATAGGTGTACAAGGAGCTTTTAAGCTTACAAAAAAAGAAGCCATGTTGCTCAAATTATTGATCGAGCGCAAAGGCGAAGCTGTATCAAGGCAGCAGATTCTACAATCCGTTTGGGGCTATGATGTTTATCCCTCCACTAGAACCATCGACAACTTCATTCTCTCCTTTCGCAAATACTTTGAAGAGGATCCACGCAACCCACAGTTTTTTCATTCTGTAAGGGGAATAGGCTACAAGTTCTCTGATGAGGATTGATCTGTGTTTCGCACAAATCATCTACGTAGCTTCCTAGTTCACTTGATTTTGGATGATCCTGACTGACTTTAGGAAATAATAAGCCTAGAAAATGCATCTTTTTCTATAAGAAAAGCATACTTTTGCGTTTGCAACCGCAATCCTCTTACCTTTTTTTAGAACAGAGGTCTAAGTTTTTATTAAATACAATTTCTATGAAAATCATAATAGCAGGTGCAGGCGAAGTGGGATTTCACCTCGCACGACTACTCGCTGATGAACAACAGGACATCACACTGATTGATACCAACAAAGAACGCTTGGCTTACATTGAAAACAAACTTGATGTACTAACCATGCATGCCAATGCAGCATCTATTCAAAACCTCAAGGATGCTCAAATTGCCAAGGCAGATATGCTGATTGCTGCCACGGCTTCTGAGACCACCAACATTACTATTGGCACGATTGGTAAAAACTTAGGTGCGAAACACTCTATTGTACGGGTTTCCAACTCTGAGTTTTTAAACTGCAACAACGGCTTTTCTTTGCTTGATTTAGGAATTGACTCGCTCATCTCTCCCGCAGCATTAGTGACCGAGGAGATTCAAAGGCTGCTTGAGCAATCTGGGGTTACAGATTCTATTGATTTTGGGGATGGTCAACTTAAAGTAATTGGGGTGCACCTTTTGGAGGAGAATGCGCCTATTCTGAATAAAACGGTGATCGAAGCTGCCCAAGCACATGGTCGCCCCATTATGCCGGTAGCCATTCGCAGAGGATATAAAACGATTATTCCTCGAGGATTCTCTCGCTTCCAATTGGGGGATTTTGCTTATTTTATCTCCTGTGCCGACAACCTGCCCGAACTGCTCAAATTTACAGGGAAGAAAGAGTGTCCCATTCGCAACATTATGATCGTGGGGGGAAGTCTCATTGGTTATGAATCTACTCGTGCCCTAAGCAAAAAATATCATGTTAAACTGATTGAAAAAGATCGGGACTTGTGTTATGATTATGCCAATAAACTCCCCAATGCATTGGTGATTCATGGTGATGCTCGTAATGTGGATCTGTTGAAAGAGGAGAATATTGATGAGATGAATGCTTTTATTGCGGTAACGGGCAATTCAGAAACCAATATTATGTCTTGTCTTGTGGCAAAATCGCATGGGGTGCGTCAAACCATTGCTTTGGTAGAAAATATGGACTATATCCACCTTTCGCAAACCATTGGAATTGACACTTTAATTAACAAAAAATTGATTGCCGCCTCTAATATTTTCAAATTTGTGCGCCAAGGAGAGGTACTTTCTATTGGTACCTTACATGGTGTAGATGCTGAGATTTTAGAGTTTGAAGTTAAGGCCAAATCTAAAGTCACGAAAGCTCCCATTCGGAAACTCAACTTTCCTAGTACTGCCATTATAGGAGGAGTTGTTCGAGGACAAAGCAGCTACACCCCTTTAGGAGATTTCCAAATTCAAGCAGGAGACCGGGTGGTCGTCTTTACCCTGCCTGAGTCGATTCACAAAGTAGAGCGTTTTTTCATCAGATAAATACCCTTTTTTAGCATCCAAATAGCTATGCGATTCCATATCAAAGTCATTGTCAATCTTCTGAGTATTCTGCTGTTTTTCAGTGGTATTTTCATGTTGTCTTGTATACCTGTGGCACTTATTTACCTTCAGGAAGGCGATGGTTTGTATGAGCGAGCAGGTTTTTGGGAGTTGGGTATTCCTGCAGGACTAAGCATAGTTCTAGGCTTGGTAGGTTGGCTGGCTAGCCGTAAACATCAACGACAGCTCAACAAGCGAGATGGCTACCTAATTGTGAGCGTGGGTTGGTTGATGATGTCTTTGGTAGGGGCACTCCCCTACTATCTCTATGGTGGAGAGCAGTTTCCTGATTATGCTGCAGCACTTTTTGAGTCGGTTTCGGGTTTTACCACCACAGGAGCCTCTATTCTCAACGATATTGAATCCTTGCCCAAATCCATTTTATTTTGGAGGGCACTCACCCACTGGATTGGAGGGATGGGAATTATTGTCCTAACCATCGCTATTCTACCACTTTTGGGTATTGGAGGAATGCAGCTCTTTGTGGCAGAAGCTCCTGGCCCTACCGCAGACAAACTGCACCCAAGGATTACAGAAACGGCCAAACGGCTTTGGATTATTTACATTGGGCTCACGACCTTAGAAATTATCACATTACTTTTTTGTGGACTCAACCTCTTTGATGCCATCACCCATTCCTTTGCCACTGTTTCTACTGGGGGGTTTTCCACCAAAAATGCGAGCTTGGCTGCCTTTGGACCAGGTGTGCATTATGTAGTAATTGTCTTTATGTTTCTATCGGGGATGAACTTCTCCCTCACTTATTGGGGATTGAAGGGGAAACTTGATAAAATTTGGAAGAACGATGAGTTTAGGGTCTATCTCTTTGGGGTGTTGTTAATTACGGCAATGGCAACGCTTCTGGTCTTTTTCAACGACCCACAAGCCCAAAAAGTAAGCTTTGAAAAGGCTTTTCGGGATGCTCTTTTTCAAACTATTGCAGTGGTTACGACTACTGGATTTGTAACAGAAAACTTTACGGCATGGGGACCTTTTCTTAAAGTCATCTTTTTCCTACTCATGTTTAGCGGTGCCTCGGCAGGGTCAACATCGGGAGGAGTGAAAATTGTTCGTCATATTATTATTCTCAAGAATGGCTTACTGGAATTTAAACGCCAACTCCATCCCAATGCTATACTTCCTGTGCGTTACAACAAAAAGGTAGTGAACAGTGGTATTGCTTTTAATATTCTGGCCTTTTTCCTGATATACATGGCTATCTACTGCTTGGGCTGCTTGGTCATGGGAGCCTGGGGCTTTGATTTTGAAACGGTCCTTGGTTCAGTGGCTACTTCCTTGGGTAATGTAGGACCTGGACTAGGGCAGGTAGATCCTGTTTCCAACTTTTCTTTTTTCAATGCAGGGCAAAAGCTATTTTTGAGTTTCCTCATGCTTTTAGGGCGTTTGGAACTTTTCACGGTGTTGATTCTTTTTACGCCTTATTTTTGGAGAAAGTATTAACACTCCTCCAGTTGTAATGCTTAATCCTTTCCGTCGGAAATTCCTCTAGGATGAAAAGAGCGCATAGCTTCCTGCAAATGCTGCATATCGAGATGAGTATAGATTTCGGTAGTGGTAATAGACTCATGCCCCAGCAATTGCTGAATGACCCTCAAGTTAGCACCACCTTCTAGCAGATGGGTAGCAAAACTATGTCGAAAGCTATGAGGAGAGATCTTTTTGTTGACATTGGCTGCTGCAACGGCTTGCTTGACAATGATAAAGAGCATGTTGCGCGTAAGCGGCTTGCCGCGCCGATTGAGAAATACAAAATCCTCCGCATCGCTATGAATATTGCGCATTTGGGCACGATCCTGCATCCAAAAGCCCAACTGTTTTTGCGCACTTTCGCCTATGGGCACCAAACGTTCTTTATTTCCTTTCCCCAACACCTTTATAAAGTCAATATCCAAATAAAGATTTGAAATTTTCAACTCTACCAATTCCGTTGCTCGCAAGCCACAGGCATAAAGGATTTCGAGCATAGCTCTGTTGCGATGCCCCTCAGGCTTAGACAAGTCTATACTTGCGAAAATAGCTTCTAACTCCTCATAAGACAGTACTTCAGGCAATTTTCGAGCTAGTTTGGGGGCTTCTAATAAATCCGCAGGGCTTTTGGGTAGCCGCTTTTCCAAAACCAAATAACTAAAAAAAGTCTTCAAGCTAGAGGTCATTCTTGCCTGAGAACTCACATTTAGCCCTAAGTCATTCAGATATTTCAAGTAGGCTTGCAAATGCTCCAACTCCAAAGCATCTATTTCAAAGCTATATTCCTTTAGCTCTATAAACTCCTGCAACTTTTTAAGATCATGGTGATAAGCATCCCGAGAATTGGCAGTTAAACCCTTTTCCAACTGCAAATAAGCATCAAAGCCTTTAAAATAGTGCTGAATCATAGAAATAGGGATTTTGCTTTCTCAAGTTCAGGTCAATCAAAATATTGTAACCGTTAGTTGTTCGTTGTGCTATCTGAAGCTAGAACAGGAGGCAGTTCCTGAGAACGGATGATATAGTCCACTGATTTGGGTTGAAACTGTATTTGACGAACATAGCTAGGATAACGAACGAGTTCTACCCTAATTTTACGTTGCTCAAAGAGATCAATTTTACTAAAATCTACAATAGCCCTAAAATCATCCGCTTCTAGAGCTTCGTAATCACTCAAGCCCAAAATACAAACCAACTCAATTTTTTTAGGCAATAATACCAGAAGCAAACTGTCGGGTGCCCCACGTTTTTCGATTTCCAACTCTAAGCGTTTTTCGGTTACTTGTTCTACTTTTGCACGAACTTGCACCACAGCTGGTTCGAAGATGACATTACTATTAGGATGCGCTTTAAGTGCTACCTCTTTTTCAAAGCTTTCTTCTACCTTTTGTAGGATTAAAGGCACAGTTTGGCAATTTTTAATTTCACTGACTACCGAAGCGGGTCCTTTGATGTTGACATAAGCAGGCTCTATGCTTATAGAATCTTGATATTGATAGAGTCCAGCCAATTCTACCTGATTGTCTAGGATCACAGGTACTTGCTTGCTAGCCTCTCCTTCGGGAAGCAATTGTACAAAATCGGGACGCAACTCTAGAATCTTGAGGCCATCAGAAAGCTGTCGGCCAATTTTACTTTTGAGGTTCATCGCATTGAGGGTCATAGGTGCATTATCCTTGAGATCCACATCAATGGTAAATTTATTGGAACGAAACCAAGTGCCGATCAAATCCCAGCCCGTACCTTCGATGTCAATATCGATAGTTGTTGGGGGCGGAATAGTTAAGACTTTGCCTTGGGGGAGATCATAAACTAACTCCAACGCAATCGTGCTTTTGTACACATAAGACATTTTCGTAAACAACCAAAAGACAAAGGCAATACTAATGCATATCATTAGTATTGCCCGGTCGCTTTTCATGAAAACTTTCAGATCAAACTTTTTATTTCTTTTCGCTTTCTTCTGGGGCATAAACAGCATTCGTCATTTCCATAGAAATTGATTCTCTTTGAATCGTAATTACAGTTTTGGGTGCAATAATAATGTCGGCCTCGGTTTCCCGTAACTCTGCAATAGTAGCATGAATACCACCAACTGTAATTACTCTTGCACCTTTTTTCAAGCTAGAGGCAAAAGATTTTTCCT
>CAZOLU010000105.1:0-10804 GCA_964580485.1 uncultured Saprospiraceae bacterium
GGACGCAAGCGCCCGCCCGACCACCGCCGCGCCGATGTACGGCGAGTCGATATAGGCGTCGCCGGTGACAAGGATTACGTCGCACCGGTCCCATCCGAGGTCCCGCATCTCTCTCGGAGTAGCCGGTAAGAAGGAATTCGGTTTATGATTTGTATTCACGTGGAATTGTCTCTTTACGAATGGAAAGATCGATCCTTCCGGTGAACGCGCGATTTCTGATGCATGGCAATATAAAGAGTCGTTTTTGCTTTTTTTACAGGACTTAAAGAATTACGTGTTGCATCAAAATCTCCTTCGAATACCATTCCAACACCTCCTGCCTCTTGGTAACCCACCGGAATTTACACGGAAACCGATCCCGCCTATCGACTTTTATGGTGATTTATGCAAAAATCTAAACTCATTCAGCTACTCCAAAAACTATCTTCACGTGAATTGAGTCGTTTTGAAGATTTTGTACACTCGCCTTACTTTAACAAACATCAACAAGTGAGGTTACTTTGTAGCTTCTTGGTTGATCTTGCCCCTAATTGGGATCATCCTCGGCGTTTACAGAAGGAGTACATCTTCCAAAAAATATTTCCTAAAAAAAGTTTTGACAATGGACTTTTGAATAGAACCGCCTCTGCCCTACTTCAACTACTTTACGATTTCCTAGTACAAGAACGGCTAAGTTCAGAAGAAAAAGTCTTAGAACAACAGTTGTTATTATTAAGGCAATTGAGAAAATTAAAATCGGATAAGGATTACAAATCGAGTTTACAAAAATACCATCGCATTCAGGATCGAACGGTGGAAGGTACTGCCCAAAGCTTTTTTCACCAATACCTCTTACACCAAGAGTTGGATAAGCTCTTTTTAGATCGTGGAGGTCGTCAGTTTGATGAAAATCTACAACTTAAGAACCACTGTTTTGACGCTTATTTTGTAGTAGAGAAGCTACGGATTGCCTGTGATATGATTAACCGAAATAATATCATTCGCTCTGATTATCAAATTACAATGATAGAGGAGTTGTTGGAATATGCACAAAGGGAGGAATTAGCAAAAATTCCTGCCGTACAGATCTATCAGGCCATATTGCAAATGTTGAGAGCAGAAAGAGCAGATGCAGAAAAAGATTACCTCAAGTTAAAGGCTTTACTCAAGGAATATTATAAAGGAGGAAAAGAAAACTCTACTTTTACAGATAAAGAACTGATGTCCACTTATGATTATATTCTCAATTTTTGCGCAAAGCAAATCAATCAGGGGAAGTCTGAATATTATCAGGAAATGCTAGAGGCCTATCGCTTTTTAATTGATCATCAGATTATCTTTATGGATGGTTATTTGGCAGCTTGGGATTATAAAAATACGGTAACGGTGGCACTGAGGGTGGAGGACTATCAGTGGGCATTAGATTTTATTGAAGACAAACAAAAATACCTTCCTCCAAAAGTACGAGCAAATGTATATTCTTATAATTTAGCCGCCTATTATTATGCTACCAAAAACTATGGAGCAGCCTTGCGCAGTTTGTATGATGTGGAATTTACAGATGCTTCTTATTATATTGGAGCAAAAACCATCCAACTCAAAAGTTATTATGAATTGGGAGAAGATGAGGCTTTAGCTTCTTTAATTGAGGCGTTTAGCACCTATTTACGTCGCCATAAGAACATCTCAGAATATTGGAAGTCCTCTAATCTGAATTTTCTAAAACTGGCCAATCGCATTCGGAAGCTCAAACAGCAAAAGGATTATATGCGTAGTCAGAACTATTTGCAACAGTGGAAAAACATTCAAACTAAACTCAACAACACTAGCCCTATTGCTAATAAAGACTGGCTTTTGCAGGCGATGGAGGCTCTTGAAGATTAAAACTTAGGTTATGCTCAACAAACCAAGCGCTCATCCCTTAGCTCTTGAACTTTTGCAAGATGATTTTTACTGGGATACGCGCGATGCGAACAGCCCCTTTGGGGCTGTGGAGGGCCATCAGGCCCTGCAAAACTATCAAAAATGGAAGGGGACAAAACTAGAAGACTTACTTGCTCAAATTCTAGAAAAGCAAGGAAAAGTTAGCCTTAACAATTATAACAAACAACTGCTGAATCGAAATAAGATTCAACAACAGATTGCAGATCGGAAATTTGATGATTTTCGCTTTATCCTTCAGCTTGATGGGAGCATCATTGCTACGGTTCTTGCACATTTTATCAAAACAGGAAAATTAGAGGCCATCCCTATTTTTGAAATAGCAATTGAACGGCTCATACTTTGGAATGAATATCAAGAGGATTTTAACAGTGTTTGTGAACAACAGATCATTCAACTTTATAGTATGAAGCAGCTTATTATCACCTATCAGAGAAAAATGAATTGAGCAAAAAGCCTTGTTATAAATTAGAGTTTCACAAAAAAATAGTGCTCTAATAGAACTAAAAATTACTATTTTGCTTTGCAACTTTAAAAAATCATGCAATATGAACAGTCAAAAAATAGCCCTAGTCACAGGTGGTAATCGAGGCATTGGTCTTGAAATTTGTAAACAACTCATGCAAAAAGGCTATGCTGTCGTTATGGGTAGCCGAGATCTCCAAAAAGGAAAAACAGCTTTGGAAAGTTTTAGTGGCATTCTCAGCGCAGGCGAAAAACCAAAGGTCTGCCAATTGGACATGAACGACAGCAACAGCATCAGTCAAGCGGCGCAGTGGATGGAAAAAGAATTTGGTCGCTTGGATTTACTCATCAACAATGCAGGCATCTTGCCCGATTCTGCCAATACTGCTCATGTAAGTATTGCAAGCATTGATAAGACTTTCCAAACGAATGTTTATGGACCTTTAGTACTGGTACAGGCCATGTTGCCCTTACTCAAACGAAGTGATGCGGCACGTATTGTCAATGTATCCAGTGGGATGGGAGCTTTTTCGGAGATGGAAGGGGGCTATGCGGCCTATCGACTTTCTAAAACAGCCTTGAATGCTTTGACTAAAATGATGTCCATCGACTTTCAACAAAATAACATCAAAGTACTTGCGGCCTGCCCAGGTTGGTGTCGTACTGGGATGGGCAGCGAAAATGCTCCACGTACAGCTTTTCAGGGAGCTTCGAGCATTGTTTGGGCAGCCACTGAAGCCGCTGCTGAAACGGGCTGCTTTTATCGGGATGGGAAATTACTAGCATGGTAAAATGTCAATAAAGGAGATCAAACGCCCGCTTTCTAAAGAGGAAATCAACTGGGTTAGAACATTATTGGCAGAAGCCTACAGCAATTGGTTAAAACATAGGCCGAACTACACGTGCCTGAGTTTATATCTAGGGACAATCATTTCAATTATCACCTTCATCATCCTCTACCTATTTTATGGAGTCTTAGCAGAACCTATAGGCTTTGGTTTTACTGTACTTGGAGTTGCAACACTAATTTTTCTCATACCCTCTATTTACTTTGATTTAAGAACTAAATGGATTGAAAAAAGTAATTTCAAATATGATTATTTGCATTATCTAAAGCTCTTAGAGGAAGATCAAATCACGGGAATAGAATATAAACCCTTGCGAATATTTGAATTGGAAAACGAGTGGAAGGAGATTGACTACATTATTGATTTAGGCGAACATAAGCCTTATCTGATAACTAGGCATCATCTGGCTAGCGAAGGAGATAAAGAAAATTTCCCTTCAGATCATTTTCAGCAATATAAAGACGATCGCTACATTGAAATTTTCTATGTTATCCCTCTTGGTAAAAAATGCACCCAACTGCACGAATCTCAGATCCTGAGGGTAAGGTTCATCTTATGCGCTTCTTTTCTGTACACACAGAGTCTTCTAGCATGCAGGAGATCCTAGAGTTTGTAGATCAAAGCCCAAGTTTTCAAATCCATTACTACACAAGGTCACAGGAGGATATTTAGGCTCCCAAAGCCATTCCTCCACTTTAGGTTTCAGAATACTATGCAACGAAGCCTAAAGGTTACGGCTTGCGCAGATCAACTTTTTTGAAGCCTATGCCAAGGATCCCAAGGACTCCTTTGGAGCATCCCCAGGGAAAGACTTCTAAAAAGTAAGCATTATGCTAAACAAATAGGTTTTACCCTATCGGGACCAGCCCCGATGGATAGGAACTGCAGACCTTCAGCTCCTAAAGCGCTGAAAGCGCGAAGTTCCAGTTCATAAAGTACAGCTTCATGTCCCTCCTTTATCCTAACAGCATACCATCCGCTCCTGTTTCACCTCAATAGCACAGCCTTCTAGGGCTTGCCGATGCAGTACATTTTGTGGGCTAAAGCCCGCTTTCAAAGCAAAGCCTACTACCCTATTTTACTCTGCCTTATCAGTTTTCCAACGCTCGTAGATCTGTTTTGATGCTTGCTGGAGTGCCTCTACCAAACTAGAGGGCTTAACGATTGTAATAGCTTGGTGGTGTTGACTCAAAATAAAGTTAATCAATCCATAAAAATGAGCATTAACCAGCGCTTTGAACACATAATCATCCGCTTTGGCTTGATAGCTAACATAGTTTTTGCAAAGAGGAAAACGCTCGATCAGCTCGTTATAAGCCCCAACGGGTAGATGCAGCACCACCTCTACCTGCTCATTATTCAAGACCCTAAAGGGATCTGTTGCCAACACCTGATGCGCTTGCTCATATTGCCAAGACTCTTCCAAAACCTCCATTTTACCCACTCTGGAAATTCGAAAATGTCGCAAGCTTTTTTGTTCTATATCAAAAGCCTGTATCATATCATCGGCAGCATGATAGTAAAACGCTTCAATTCTACGGTCCTTCACCAAATTGCTATTGGAGGAGCGATATGCTTTGAGCAAGAGTTGTTTTTTATCCTGCTGAGCCTCTTCCAAAAGATCTAATTTGCTCAAATAAGGCTTGCGTAAATAGCTGTGCCCCAATCGGCCAAAATCATATAGTGCATTCAACTTTTTTTTGAGCTCTTGGGCTTTGGGCTTGTATTCTTCTCCTATAAAATCAATGGCTTCTTCTAGCAACAGTTGCTCTTCCTCCGAAAAGTGCAGAAGCTCTTTGAGTTGTAGCGCAGGACGATTCTCCACCAATTTGTACCGATATTGATCATCATGATCTAAGACAAATCCTGCATTTTTAATCGCTGCAAAATCATCTTCAATACTGTGTAGGCTCACGCCATAGCGTTCGGCCAAAGCTCGTTTGCTATATACAAAAGGGGCCTCCATGATACACATCAACAGGCGCAGTACTCGATCTTTTAGACCATATTCCATAGTATCTCTCTAGTAAAGTTTAACGATAAGTTGTTATGGTGGTGGTATAAAGGTCTTCTACAGCTACCGCATAGTTGATAAAACCACTGAAGATCTGTTTTTCTTGATCGTAATTCAAGTCGGAAATCCAATACTGCAAGCCTTCCGTCTGAATAGGATTGATAAACTCAATGGCTATGGTCTTTTGAATCTCCGAAGTTTTTAACAGAATTTCCTTGACTTGGGCTTGAGGTGCTAAGCATTTTGTGGGAATGTCAAAATCCTTCAACCCCTCCCTTACAAATTCATGCATTAGACCGTGTCGAATTTCAATTCGGGCATCATCCTCAGGTTTAAAAGCAAAGGGAATCTGAATCTTTCCAATCATCGGGTTTTTACTCCAATTCTTAAAGCGGTTGCTCGACTCATGAAATACCCCAATATGCCATTCTTTGACCAAGCTGTTGTCCTCATCCGTAGCTTTTAGCCACCACATCCACTCATAAGGGTGCATTTCAGGGTGACAACTATGATTACAATCCAAACACATCACTCCATAAAAGCCTACGGTAGGATAATTCGTTTCAAAATTAGGGTGTTTTTCTAAAGCTCCGGTATGGGTTGAGGTCGGATAAAATAGATACTGTAATGCTGGTCGAAATGCCCTTTCGGGGGTTAATTCACAATGCAATCGATACATACTAATATCAATATCATTGGTATCTCGTACAAAAGGAGGAGCTTTATAGTCATTTTTATGCTTGCTGGTAATGTCTTGTCGCCCAATTTTAGCTTGGCGATCATAAGAAGCAAAAATGCGATAGAGATATTTGTCGAGATGAAAATTCAGATCAAAGTTAATATCATACTCTGTAAATCTTTCTTCCCCACTTCCGGATAATCGCACAACAGTACCCACCACCTTTTCTTTGCTCATATACATAGCTCGCCAATTGAAGTTACCAAAGGCATGAATAATCCAGCCAAAGGGACGCACCTTGTGATGTTGTTTTTTCCGATCAATTGTTGAGTCTACCAACATGGGTTCCACCAAATCTACAATTAGCTCATGGATGGTATCGTTTTTAGAAATTTGATCATTCGGCAAAAGTAGATACTCAAAAGCTTTGGGAGTAGATTTGTAATTTTCGATAAGGTAGGTTTGTTGGCTTTGCCCAGACCAAGGCAGAAGGAGGATTCCGAATAGGGTTAAAATACGTAACATGCTTTGCGAATTGTGATAATATTTGAATTTTCAAGTATAGGCATTATTTGTTGAGTATGCAATATTTTTTGGATCGTTGTTTAATGCCCTAGCCTTCTTCAACTCCTTCGGAGAAGGGCTAGAGCTGGGTTGCTGTCAATTTTTGATCTTCTCAGCCTTATTTTTGTCCAAAAAAGTATGTGTTTAGCGCAGGGAGTCTTTCCTTGGGGATGCCCTTGGCATAGGCTCCCTGCACTAAACACATACGCAAAAAATAGACTGAGCCCTTCGGGAAAGCATTCAAAAATTTTCAAACTGCAGGATGCTTGGCTCCTTGTTATAGACGAGTTAATTAAGCCGAACTTTTCCGAGCCCTCCACTCGTAACCTATGAAGATCGCAAGCAGTACATATTCCAATAATAGGATGAGGTAGCTTTCGGCATAATCTGACCGACTCAAAGCATAGTAGCTCCAGGTAATGAGGTAAGACCAAAGCAGTGGATAACGGAAAGTGCTAAACGTACAAAGCCAGATGATAAAAGTCAAATACCAGGGGTGAACGGTTCTTGTGGTTAATAAATACAAAGAAAATCCTATCAAGAGATAGTAAAATAAGTTTTGACGATTCACCTTCCCTTGAACACTTAGATAGAGTATCGACAAAAAAGTGATCGTACTTAACAGTGTAGCAATGGTAGTTTTTGGAGGATAGTCCCAAATAAAGCCTGAGATCCATTTCAATAAATAATAGAAGCTGGCATTAAATTCAAAAGAACCAAAATAAAGACCAACACTTTCTAAAAAATGCTGAAAATAATCCAACTGATAATAAATGGGAGCTAGCAAGAGCAGAGTACTAAGTCCTAATAATAGCATTGCGCTAAATCCCTTTTTCCAACCCAGATAACTCCAAATTAGAGGCAAACTGAGCAGCGGAAGGAGTTTGGTGGCAATAGAAGCAGCAAAGAGTTGAGGCCAAAGTAAGGTTTTTTGTTGAAGCAGAAAGTAGAGTCCCATACTAAAAAAGCAAAGTGCGATTCCCTCAAAATGCAAATTCCCCGTTAGCTCCATAATCATCAGCGGATTAAATGCATAATAAAGAAAACATTGTGAGGGTAGTTTTAAAACTCGGATCAGTTTAATACTAAAGTACAGGGTTCCCCATTCTGCTAAAAGCATAAAGCTACGCATAATCACCACACTTCCAAGTATACTCTTAGGAGAAAGGTAGGTACTAATACCAAAAATCAATTGATTGATGGATGGGTAAACAGAATAATAGTTCTTGGAGTTGAGTCCCTGAAAATAAGCCCAGTTGTTTTTGGGATCACCATAATAAAGTTCTTTTAAATCTAATTGCTGAAAAATAGGATCTTCTAGCAAAGCTTCGGGGCGATGGGCAAAGGGGTGTACCCCATGTGTCCATAAACGACCATCCCAAATAAAGCGAAAGTAATCATCAGATAAATTAGGCAGCATCAACGACAAAAGCAGGCGCAGGCCCAAGGCCATCCAAAGCAATTGACGCAAGTTGAAAGGAACTGGATGCCTCAACAAGGCCGCATAAGCTAGAAAAGCCAAGCTATAACAGCCCAACAATTGCCCAAAGTTCACCCTCGGAGTGGCATAGCCCAACAATACCAAAGCTAGTGCAAGTAAACTACTCAGCAGCAAAAAATAGCTGGGTGAATACGGGTTTGTTGTTTTTTGCATCTACAATTGTTTTTTTCTTTTAACCAAGCAATACCTGATCTTAGAGGGACGGAATATCATCTCCTTGCAAGGCTACTAGTTTCCCACTTCAAAACTATACAATTTTAAAAAAAATCTCTATCTTTCAAGCGAAGATTAAAAAAACCAAGCTTATGGAAATCCACATAGACCGTCAACACAAGGCAGCACTTCAAACTGCTATTCTTGCCGATCAAGCCGGTAATCTCCTCCTTCCCGCTCAAAACATCATGGGCCAAGATCAAGATTTTACCAATAGCTATACCGATCATTTCAAAAAACGAGAAAACAGTCCTTGGGTAGTTGGTAAAACCGAACGCTACACCATGAGTATGCGCAAAGAACAATATCTGATACAACATCACCTAGCCGACCAAGCGCATTACAGCCATGTACCCCTAGCTATTTATCAAGACAGTAATTGGGGGATCGAAGCCAAAATCGAATACATCGCGGGCAGTTCTGATGAAGATGCTAATTTTGGGTTTTGTTATTGTATGGGGCAGGGCTATCATGTCTTTTACATTCAACCTCAGCAGCAAAGCTTTAGTATAGGCTCCTATTTTAAGCATCAGTGGGAAATTCGTTTGAACGATCATCCCTCTAAAGCTATTCAAAGCATCCAAAATACCCTAAGAGTAGAATGTTTAGACGATTACTGGTGCTATTATATCAATAATTTTTTAGTGTATTGCGAGCCTAAGAGTTATTTTTTTGGGAGTAACTTTGGTTTTGCAATAGAAGGGCAGGCAAAAATTGCAGCAGATTATTTTAAGATTCAATGGTAATAATTATTGAGTGGTCAACAACTTTACAGGCAATAAAAGTCGCATTCCATAATAGCCCATACGTAGTTCTATGTCATAGTTGTGATGTAGTAAAGGGTTGCAATTGGCTTCTGCATCATACCATGACCCACCACAAGCATAAGCCTTTTGTTCCTCAGGGTTAAAACACCATTCATAAACGTTCCCCGACATATCGTAAATCCCAAGTCCATTGGCTTTTTTGTGCCCAATAGGATGAGGCTCCCCAAGACTATTCACCCCATACCAGCCAACTTCACCTAACTTATTGCTTCCAGCAAATTGGAAGTTCTCTCCTTTCCCAGCTCCTTTAGCAGCAAAGGTCCATTCTTGAGCTGTTGGAAGTCTGAACCCTAATGCTCCAGGTATACTCTTGACCCTTATTTTTTCGGCCTCAAGGGTATCCAACTGATATACCTGATCAAAACCATAAAAAAGATTGAGTTGGTTGCAGAAGTGAGCAGCATCGAAAAAGTTGATGGCCTCTACGGGATAATGCGCAGCAAAGGGATAATCTGCGGGGTTGTCGCCCATAATAGCTTCCCATCTCCCCTGCGTCAGTTCAAACTTTCCAATATAAAAATCTTCTATGTAATAGGTTGTAGTATCATAATTGTTGGGTTGAATCCGCATATTAGCATCTACCTTCAGCATATTCCATTTTTGAGGAAGATTTCCGACTAACATCTTCAAATAGGATAATCTTAGCTTATTGAAAGAAGATACCCAGCTTACCCAATCCTCCGTTGAGTTATAAACTGCTTCACTTAGGGCTTGTATCGCCTGTATTTGTTCTACCCAATTTTTATAGGTGGGTGGAAAATGACGAATCATTAGGTCGAGGCGTTCGTCTAGCTGTATTTGATCCGAGAGGATATTTTTTTTCTCCTTATTAGAGGGAAAATCTCCAATAGTTTTAAGTAGTACTTCTTGATCGAGCAGGTCTTTTTCAATAGCTTTCACCTTGCGAATCAGGCTACTATCTAAATCGGCTTTCCAGTAGTCGCTGATGGCATCTAGCTCTACCCACAGGGATCGGATACGATCGCTAAGCTTAGCTCTAGCTTCTTGCATCGCCCTACCCTTATTCTTCTCTAATATTGTCCTTACCCTATTACGCTCTACAATTTGCGTAACAATATTCCAAGCAAAGATAAAACCTATGATTGTGGAGATAGCAATGTAGAGCCCTCGATTTTGCATAAACCACTTACTTTAATTCTTGTGAGAAATTAAAGATACGGCATTTCAAGCAATAGTCCGTGAAGTTTTTTAGTTTTTTGTAAAAACTAAAAAACTTCACGGACTATTCACTGGTTAGCAACAAACAGAAAAAATGACGTTAGATAAAATTCAAGAAGAGCTATTGAGAATATGCAAATCTGAAGAAATTCCCTACAAGGAAAACAAGCAGAAATTCCCTACAAGGAAAACAAGCAGAAATTATATGATTTGTTTTACGAATTGAGAAAATCAGAAATCACTACCGAGGAAGAAGTAAGGACTCTAATTTCAATACATAGAGAGTTGTCTAAAATTAAGAATCGAAAAGCAAGTTATTTAGAAGAATAAAACCTAGGTGTAGATGCTGTGGACTTTTTGGGTTGGGATTCTGAAATTTTGGAGAAGTTGGTTTTTTTCAATTATTTTCAACTATTTTTAATTCGTTCTGGATGTATGGGGCGGGTATATGGAATAGTCGATCCGTATGATTGTTAGCAGCAAGCCTGGAAAACTGCAAGCTATATTGATAAATTTTCGTTATTGTATTATCTTTAGGTGGAAAGAAATAACCATATAAGGATTGATAAAAGATAAATTAGATCACTGGGATTA
>CAZOLU010000106.1:0-10800 GCA_964580485.1 uncultured Saprospiraceae bacterium
CCCGCAGCACCACCACCACAAACGGCAGTACTCACAGTACCTCCAGGTACACCACCACCACCACCACCACCACCAGCCTGAGCTGGAAGCGCTGTTGCAATGTGTACGTTTCCGGAGCCACCGCCGCCGCCGCCGCCGCCAGCGTTACCTCCAGAAGTAGCATCTCCACCATCTCCACCAATACTAGGTGTATTAGGAGGGTTGGTACCACCATTACCAGCAGCACCACCAGCACCAGGACCAGAAAAACCAGTTCCAGCACCACCAAGTCCACCGGGAGCAATTGCATCTAAAATGCCCGCTTGTCCAGCAGCACCATCACTACCTGGTTGAGGAGGTAGAACTAAGTTTCCATCCGTACCAGCAGCACCATTGGCACCATCCGTAGCATTACCTGGACGGATCTGACAACGAACAATATCATAATCTGAAGAGTTGGCAATGCGGATACCATAGGTAGAAGTTCCTGGATCTACCGCATCATCTGTGGTAATTGTTAAATCTTGTAAGCGGAAGCCTTGAGCATTATTGGCCTCAAAAGCAATCAAGTGATAGCTGTTGGGCGAACCAATAGGGTTCAAAGCTGTACGATTGATTGTAGTAGCTCCTTGTTGAGAAGTCTTGCGCCAAAGGTTGCCTGGATCAAAACCACCTTCAATGGTCAAGAAGCTAGTTACATTATAGGTATTATCTGTTGTATAGTTTCCTATCGCCATTTTGATCACCGTGTTATTACAAGCAGCACGGTTTAAGGCCTCATCTAAGGTAGTAGGATCAAACTGAGTACCTGCAGAAGCTGGCGTCCCCGTTGGCGATACATAAATATTGATACATTGTACAGGACCACGAGGAGGTCCAACTGTAAGATCCACCTGCTCGGTAGCGGTACAGCCTGTTCCAGGGTTGGTTACCACCAACTCATAAGTCCAAGTTGTATCCGTAGCAGCAGGGATCGTTACATCAATTACAGATTGGCTACCTGCCACCAATCCAGAGCCTAAGGATACCCCATCGGGATCAAACCATTCAAAGGTAAGTCCCGTTTGATCCGCAAAACCAGTTAGTGTCAGTAAGCTCCCAGAACAGACATTGGTACCATTAGGAGTAACTGTCACCAAAGGCTCATTTTGAACATTCACCGTTACAAAGTCTGTAGAAGTACAGCCATCAGAGTAATATACTGTGGCTTGATATACGGTAGTCACCGCAGGCGTAGCTAAAACCGAGGGTCCTTGGTTGGTATTTAAGTTGATATTGGGCGTCCACACAATACTATCCACCACAGTTGGTGCGGTAGGTGGAGTGGCCACAGCAGTAAGGTTGACCGTTTCGCCCTGACAGACGGAGGTGTCGGGTAAGGCCGTAACAGGAGGGTTGGGGTTGGCAATAACATTCACGGTATAAGTAAAGGTGTTCGACCCTACCAAGGGACAAGCATCATCTTGTACAGTTACGGTAAACACATGTTGTCCTACATCTGCTATTGTTGGATTCCAACAAAAAGTACCAATTACAGTATCTGGTGCTACCTGATTAGTGGTGAAAGATCCACCAGGGACTCCACCATTCCAAAACATAAAGATGTTGTTTCCATCGGGATCTGCACCTGTAATATCAAAACAAAGTGTGTTTCCAAAGCAGGAAGTTACTTCATAGTCAATAATACCACCACCGGTGGCACCATCAACCCCCGAAGCAGTAGGTAAGGTATTGGCACAGTTGATGACCGTAAACTGCAAATCTCGCACTGTCTCACCAATTTTCACTCCATTTCTAAACTCTTCAATCAAAACACAAAGCACCCCTACTTGTTGACCATTAGGAGTGAAGGTAATTGCCCCAGTAGCAGGATCGATGTTGACTCCCCCCGTTGTGGCTAGTGGGGTTGCGCCATTAAAACCACCAGCGTACTCAACGGGGTTATTATCTCCCTCCCGGCAATTAACTAAGGAGTAAACTAAGGAATCTCCATCGGGATCAAAACCTCCGTGGTTGTAAAAGGTTTGCTGATTGTTACAAACAAAGGCTGTTGGGATATTCAAGAAGGCTGGACTATTATCACAAGGCGTTAAGGAGTTGTCCAGAATACCTTCGATGTATAGGGATTCCCCCCCCGGATTAGTCAGGGTAGTGATCGCCCAGTTTCGACAACAAAGCTGATAGGATATTTCGATATTATTACAGCCTGCAGGCATAGTAATCGTAGCCTGATAGAGCCAAGCTTGTACCCCAAAAGCACCTGAACCTCCACAGGCCGTAGGTTCAGAGGGACAGAGCGGCGTAATGTCATCAGGAAAACCAGGCTGTAAGGTTAAGGTGCGCGTAAAGTTTTGTCCACAACCTGTAATTCGTACAGAGGCTGATCCCCCTAGGTTGACACCATTACAATCTCGATAGAGCGTTAAGCTTACCAGATATTGATTAGGACCAACGCATTCCCAGGCGAGGTCTGCCCCCATTACGTGGGTGGCACGAGCAGAATTGTTGCTCAATAACAATAGCATTAGCACTAAGGCTAGGTTAAAGAGCGGCATAAAGAGTTTTTTACAACGAAACATAGGGTATAATAGTTTTGCGGTCGTATAGAATGTGTAGAACAACTTTGTCATGATAGACAGCAAGAATTTAAATACGTAATTGATAATTGTGGAAGAGCATCAGCTCCCCTATAATTTATTTTTGGTATATACAGAACGATAATTTTAGGATATAGGCTGCCCTAATCCTCAGAAAAAACGTTAAGAAAGTCTTTGTAAGTATGTGAACTTACAATTATTCTATAATTAATTTAAGATTCCATTAATGAAAATGGATGATCTACTGATTTACAACAGGTTGTATTTTTATCTAACACTAAAGGTTTTCAGTGTAGGGAATAAATACAAACTCTAATTGCTGTTCATTTATTAACAAAACGCAAAAATGCTGCGATTTGTGATTATAAAGTGTTCGAAAATCATCAATTTTTTCTTTTGTCACGATGTTTTTGGTGTACAACTCCTCCAAAGTGGTAATGCGATAGTCCCACAGCTCCTCTGATATTTGTGCTGGAACCCCAAGTTCTAGGGGGAAAGCCTCCTGAGTAGCCACTATAATTGGGTAATTGGAAACATCTTCGTTTTTCACTGTTTCGACATGCTGTATCAACAGTTTTTCCAGATTTCCTACATTCACTTGCAAACTTTGCAATACCGCCTCTCGATCTTGTAGCATATTATATATAAGGTGTCAATTTTTGAATGATCGGCAATTGTTTATAAACAACTTCATTGCCTAAATAACAACAAAAATACTAAAAGTCTTGAAGAATTTGTCAGGAATTAGAAAAGATGTAGCTTTGCAGAACATTTTTTTAACAAAAACTGTATCTCTATAAAGAATTTGATCCTTTAGCATATCTGATAATCTATGAAACCAAAACTCGTACAAGGCACTCGTGATTTTTCTCCAGCAGAAACTCTAAAACGACAATATATTTTTGAGACCCTTCGAGGGATTTTTCAGCTGTATGGATTTCAGCCCATAGAAACGCCTGCAATGGAAATGCTGAGTACATTGATGGGGAAGTATGGAGATGAGGGGGATCAGTTGTTGTTTAAGATTTTGAATAATGGTGATTTTTTGGCTGGTTTAGATCAGGAAATATTGGCAACCTACCAAAACAGCGAGGAAGCTAAAGCCAAAATGCAAATCTCAGGCAAAGCTGCGATGTCTTTGGCCAAGCGTGGATTGCGCTATGATCTTACGGTGCCTTTTGCTCGTTATGTGGTCATGCATCGCAATGATCTTGCGTTTCCGTTCAAGCGCTATCAGATTCAGCCAGTCTGGCGAGGCGATAAGCCCCAGAAGGGGCGTTATCGGGAGTTTTTTCAGTGCGATGTAGATGTAATTGGCTCTGAATCTTTGCTTTATGAAGCAGAGTTAGTTCAAATTTATGACCGTGCTTTCAAAGCTCTAAATATTGAGGTCATTATTCGACTCAACAACCGCAAAATACTGGAGGGAATTGCTTTCTATGCAGGCTCCCCTGATCTTTTTGTAGACATCACAGTAGCAATTGATAAATTGGATAAGATTGGGTGGAAAGGTGTAGGTGCTGAGTTGGAAAGAAAAGGTTTAGATCTGGAAGCTATTGAAAAACTGAAAGTGGCTGTAGAGGCCAAAGATTTAGCTCAACTCCAAACTCTCTTTGCGGCGGATAATGAGGTAGGTAATAAGGGGATTGAGGAATTGAAAGCTGTCTTAAATTACCTTAAAGCCTATGAATTTCAAAACCAACTCCATATTGACTTTACACTGGCTCGAGGACTGAGCTACTACACCGGTTGTATTTTTGAGGTAGTGGTTAACACCCAAGCCAAGGGACAAGAAAAAATAAAAATGGGAAGCATTGGTGGCGGTGGCCGCTATGACAATCTTACAGGGGTTTTTGGTTGGGAAGGCAACTCTGGGGTAGGAATTTCTTTTGGTGCAGATCGAATTTATGATGTGCTGCTAGAGCTTGATCGTTTTGACCAAGTTCCTGAGGATACTACGAAAGTTATTTTCTTAAGTTTTGATCAGGCTTCACTAGAATATGCTTTTATGCAATTGCAGAAATTGCGTGCCGCAGGTATCTGCGCAGATATTTACCCCGAGGTGGCTAAGTTTAAGAAACAGATGAAATATGCTGATAAGCGAAATATTCCATTTGTGGTCATTGTTGGTGAAAAAGAGCGTGAAGATCGAGTGTTGTCTGTTAAAGACATGGAAAAAGGTGAGCAACAAAGCATGACGGTAGAGGAGCTGATTGAACGGCTGAAAGGGTAACCTGAACTGAAGAATAGTCAGCTTTGTCTTTACAATTCACCATTCCATTCTTTATAGAATTCATCCAGGAATTGTTCCATATACTTATGTCGATGCTCAGCCATAGATCTTCCTGTATTGGTATTCATTCGATCTTTAAGTAAGAGCAGTTTTTCATAAAAATGGTTGAGTGTTGGAGCCTTGCTGTTTTTATACTCCTCTTTGGTCATATTTAGGTTGGGTTTTATTTCAGGATTATAAATTGCCCTACCTTTATAGCCTCCATAGTTGAATGTCCTTGCAACACCTATTGCCCCAATAGCATCTAATCTATCTGCGTCTTGAATAACATCAAGTTCAGGAGATTTGAATTTTTGCGGATGCTTTCCACCTTTGAATGAAATATTTGCAATGATCTTTTCAACATGAGCAATAACTTCTTCTTCTACCTCTAAGGAACTCAAAAACGTTCTTGCTTTGCGAGGACCTATTGTTTCATCTCCCTGATGAAATTTAGCATCTGCGATATCATGAAGTAGTGCGCCAAGTTCAACGACAAAGTGATCAACGTCTTCTGTTTTAGCAATCTGTTTAGCTAATTTCCAAACCCGATAAATGTGCCACCAATCATGCCCCCCTTCGGCATTAGCTAATACTTCTTTTACGTAGTTGATGGTCTTTTCAATTACAATTTCTTGATTCATATTATTGATCGCTTAACAAAATATCTAAAATTAGGCCTAGCCCAAAGAAGCAAATAGCACAGAACGCATACCAATAGACTGCATCAAGCCCAAATACTTTATGAGTTTTCTAGTGCATTAAGCTCGCATGGCATCTACGGGCTGCATTCGGGAAGCAGAAAGTGCTGGGATAATACCTGCAAAAACCCCCGAAGCTAAAGCAATGAGCAAGCCCGTAATGATGTTATTTAAGGAGAGGAAAATACGAAACTCAAATAAGTTGGTAGCGGCCATAGCACCAAGATAGACAAACAGCAGACCAATAACACCTCCGATTAAGCAAAGGACTACGGACTCTACCAGAAATTCGGTGACAATAATATAGCGTTTTGCTCCCAAGGCTTTTTTTACACCAATGATATTGGTACGTTCCTTTACCGATACAA
The DNA here is from genome assembly GCA_964580485.1 of uncultured Saprospiraceae bacterium. Classification (GTDB taxonomy): domain Bacteria; phylum Bacteroidota; class Bacteroidia; order Chitinophagales; family Saprospiraceae; genus Saprospira. Next base: position 5,918 of record CAZOLU010000106.1, read on the forward strand.
ACATAATATTCGCCACAGAAAACATCCCCACTACAATTGCAAAACCTCCAATAAAGAGCCCTGCAATGTTAATCACCCCAAAAACAGAACCTAACAAGTTGGAGAGGATGGAAAGTGTATTCAAAGCAAAATTCGATTCTTCTCTGGGTTTGATTCTTCGAGCAGCGCGCAACACCCCAGTGAGTTCATCCTTGAGTTGACTGAGACTAGCCTCAGGTTTAGCTTTTACAGAAATAGATGTGCGTCCTCGATTCAGTTCAGAATTACTGACATTGACATATTTCTTAGCAGTGTTGTAAGGAATAATGGCTACATTATCAAAGTTGATGGGGTTGAGTAAGTCTTTTCCTTCCTTTTCCAAAAGCCCCACAATTCGTAGCTTTTGTCCTTTAGCCTTGACCACTTTACCGATGGGATTTTCTCCTTCTCGAAATAAAGCTTTGTAGACTTCATGACCAATGACGGCATCATTAGTACCCCGATAAAACTCAGAAGCTGTAAAATATCGCCCTTGTTGAAAACTCAGTCCAAACATATCTCGATAATCTTCGGTAGCTGCAATAAAAAAGACCCCAGAGGCATTTCCCGTTTTAGATTCTACGGCTGCATTCCCAATAAAAATATTGAAGGTGGCAATATCCGCACTTTTACAATTTTTTTTAATCGCTAAATAATCTCCATAGGAAGGTTCGGGACGACGCATATACTTCCAATAATTTTCCCGAGGATCTTCTCCCCAAGGCATGGTACTAATATATACCACATCATCCCCCAACTGCTCAAAACTACTTCGGATATTGGCCTCTAGAGAATCTACCGCCGAAAAAACCATAATGACACACCAAATACCGATGGTAATCCCCAAAAGCGAGAGGAAGGTGCGCAGCTTGTTGGCCATGAGTTGTTGCAAGGCGAGCACAAAGCTTTCGTATAGGAGTCGGATAAAGACTAATGGATTCATGTCTTAAAAGTACAGTATTTTTTTGGCATCTACTTTCAATTTCTACCAAAAAGAAGATCAACTAGACAAATTCGTTTTTTTAGCCATTAATTGAGCACCACAAACTCGGTTCGGCGGTTTTGCTGCCGACCTTCGGGAGTTTCGTTACTGGCAATTGGCTTTGTTTCTCCAAAGCCCTTAGCCTCTAGTCGAGCGGCATCAATTCCCTGCTCAATGAGATAATCTCTTACAGCCTTGGCTCGACGATCTGATAAATCCATATTATCGGCCTCTGCTCCTACATTATCGGTATGTCCTTGTAGGCGGATGCGCATCTCGGGGTTTTCCTCAAGTAAGCCCTTCAATCTGTTGAGTTCTGTTCTTGAAGCTGGGCGCAACTGAGCGGAATTGGTTGCAAAGAATACATTTTTTAGAATAATGGGCTTTTGATTAAGCGTGTCTATTTTAGGTACATCCTTTTTTATCGGCTGTAAGGGAATTTTCAGCACAACAGGATCTTTGATTTTCCGACTTTCCTTTAGGGCAAAATTATCTGAATAAAATAGATATTGTTTACGATTTACATTCAAAGCATAATCTTTCCCCATGGGCAAACAAACCAAGAACTCCCCATCCTGATCGGTGTGTAAAACGGCATAACTCTTATCTGCTTCCAGGTCAACCAACTCCACTTTGGTGTTGGGCAAGGCCTTATTGGTTTCCGCATCAAAAACATAGGCCCGCACATAGGTAACGGGTTGGGGTCGTAGCTCCTCGGGCATTTCAAAACTATAAATATCCAAAGAGCCATAGCCTCCTGTTCGATCCGAAGCAATAAACGCTAAATCACCACTCAAAGAAACGGCCAGTGCTTCTTCTGCCTGGGCGGTATTGATGGGGTAGCCCAAATTCTGAGGAGCGCCCCAATTGCCATCAGCATCTTTTCGAGAAACAAACAAATCCAATGCCCCCATTCCAGGGTGCCCAGCAGAACTAAAGTAGAGGGTCTGCCCATCAGGGTGAATACAGGGTGCGCCTTCATCATAAGGGGTGTTGAGGGTTTCCAGTGCTAGGGGTGCGCCCCATTGCCCATCCTCTTGGCGATAGCTCACCCAAAGATCTTTATCGCCTTGCCCTCTAGCCCCTCCTCGGGTAAAGTAAATAGCATCTCCATTAGGAGCTACGGAAGGTTGCGACTCCCAAGCCTTACTATTGATCGGTGCTCCCAAGTTCTTGGGGGTAGTCCACTGCCCATTTACACGCTCTGAATAATACAAATCACAGCTTCCGTAGTCATTGGGACGATTGCAGACCGTAAACACCAAAAACTTACCATCGGCCGAGATGCTTTGGGCAGCTTCATTTTCGGCAGTGTTGATATTGGGTAAGGGGGCTGCTTTTTGCCAGGCCCCATCTTTGCGAACACTTCGGTACAGATCTTCTTGTCGACTCCTCCCCTCCCCTATTTCTACGGTATAAATCAAGGTATTTTCATCTGCTGTGATAGATGGGAAATAATCTCTTTTAGCAGAGTTGATGGCTTCTCCCATATTTTTAGGCTCGAAATGTACGGGTTTGGACAAGGCCTCTGGTCGAAACTTTGCATCTCCTAGCATTTTGCGAGCCGATTGATCCATTGACTCTGACTTTTTGGGATAGGTCAGAAATTTCTCCAAGTGCTTGCGCGCTGCTACATACTGCTCTTGCTCCATGGCTATTTGTGCGAGTTTGTAATACACATTGGGCTGATAATCGGGGGCAATTTCTACTGATTTTTTATAATATTCTATGGCTTTGGGCCAATCCTTCTCTCGAATATAACATTCCGCCATTAGGTGATAGGCATTGACAAATTTGGGGTTTTTCTTAATAATTTTCTCAAAAGACTTTTTGGCGGCTTTAATGTCATTGGAGCGGTACTCTTGATAAGCTTTGGTATAGGCTTTTTTAACCTTAGCGGAAATATCCTGAGTCGTTTGATAGTCTTGTGCAAATATGGTAGTTTGACAACTGCTTAGTACAATGCACAAAAATAGATACAATACCTGCTGCTTCATATTTTTAAGATTTAGCCAAAGATGCATTAAAATAACGAGGATCGGTAGAAACTTCTTGTCCTAGCCATGCCGGCAGATCAATATGCTGGTCTACGGTGTCCAACTCTACTTCTGCAAGAATCAGACCGTCATGAGCTCCATGAAAAACATCTACTTCCCAAATCAGTTCTCCTTGGCGGATTTCATATCGAGTTTTCTCAATAATTTTTCCTTCACAAATGGCTAATAATTCTTCTGCATCACTATATGGGATTTCATATTCAAACTCTTTTCGCTGAATCCCTGCACCTTTGGTTTTAATGGTCAGAAAAGCTTTATCCCCTTTGGTGCGTACTCGAACATTGCGTTCAGGAATATTGGAGATATAGCCCTGTCTAATATTCATACCATTTTGGAGGGTTGGTAATTTATCTTTAACAATGAGGAATTTCCTTTCAATTTCAATACCCATACCGTATTAGTTTCATGATACTTTTTCTATTACAAACAGCTATCTATACATTGTTGCCAATACCAATACCTTGCAATACCTTGCAGTATCTCGACCTACCTGGATGCAGTTTCCATTCACACAATTATATCCAATATTAGCCGTACCACAATGCATCAGGCAATCATCTAGATTGAAATACATCGCATTATCTGTAATGGGAATGCAGTTTCCATTGATACAAGAATATCCCGCGGTAGAAGGCCGACAGGAGAATAGTAGAAAGAGCATAAATGACAAAGTGATGGGAATCAGCAATTTTGAATACATAGCTTGAGCAATTTTCTACAAAATTAGGCTTTTATCTATAAAAAGAAAACCCCTTGCCCAAAACTGCTGGTTTTTAATTATATTCAGGCTCCCAAATTCAGCTAAAAAATTAAAGCCAATGAAAACGGAAGTCAACATGGAATCCCTAGAAGGGATGAGCTTTGTTGAGTTAAAAAGAGGCTATACCTTATACATAAAACACTTCCAGAGCTCCAACACATTAGATAATGACACAACCAAAATGAGATATTATATACTATCATTAACTCTTTTGATAAGTAGTTGTATAGGGGGTGCAAAATTAGAAAAAAATATTGAGGGTTCTTGGACACCCGATATGACCTATTATCAAAAAGAAATAGATAACGCTAATTGGGTGCTATACCCTTACACACTTCAGCCCATACAACCTAATGACAGTCTAATCTTTCAACCAGATTCAACCTATAATTTTAAAATGGGCAGACCAGATTCATCAAATGTCACATCCCCCTCCTACGATTGGATCATCGAAAATGTAAAAAACAAGAAATTCACGCCCAAAAAGTGGAGTACATATAAACTTGGATTTCTATTGGAAGATCCTATAACAGGAGAAATAACAAAATACTATGTGGTAAAATGTAAGAAGGGAAAAATGGTCATTAGATATAAGAATCGCCAACGACTCTATCTAAAAAAGTCTAAGTAAGGGTCAAAAGCTTCCTCTAAAAAACTCCTTTGGGAAGAAGCAGAGTGGGATTATATACTCCAAGCTGATGAAAAAATTAACAAAACCATCAAACACATTCACATTGATGATTTTCTTGAAAGATACAATATTAAGTAATCTTTTATTATTATTTCTCCTCTTGGTTCTCCTTCCTGAATCGAAAGGACAAGATAGAAATTTAACTTCATACCACACCTTGAAGAAAAGTACCAATCAGCCACTAGAGGTTTATGTGGATAGTAAAAAAAGAAATTCACTTTTGCGCAGAAGATACCATTTCTCTCAAAATTACTTCTGATAGTATAATCCATCTTAATCATAATAATCTACCTAGCACTAAATTACATAAACTATACCCAATCCCAGCTCAAAAAGCACAAGACTTAGACTGGAAGAAAGAACAGAAAGATTTTA